>CASFRN010000073.1 GCA_949296855.1 uncultured Bacteroides sp.
AGAAATCTACCCATGAAGTGCCGGGAATGTAAAAGCCTCGTTTCCCCATCTCTTGTCCTACTTCGGATGCCGGGTCTACCTTCGACCATACCGAAATCATAAACCTCATCTCTTTCGCATGCAATTCGTCTACCATCTGTTTCGGGTCCGGGTAACTGGCCTCGTCGAATTTCATGGCATTCCATCCGTAACGCCCCCAATATTGCCAGTCTTGTACGATGACATCTATTGGCAATTTTTCCGTGCGGAACCGGTCTGCCGTTTCAAGCAACTCTTTCTGGTTATGGAAACGCTCCCGGCAGTGAATGTATCCCAGTGCCCAGTCGGGTAACATCGGGACACGTCCGGTGGTTTGCCGGTAAGAAGCGATGATTTCATCGGCGCTTCCGCAGAATACGGTATAATCGATGCATTCCGATACCGGGGAACTGAAAACGGACTCGTCGGTTACACGTCTGAAGAGCACTGTCGGCCGGTCGTTCTTCTCCAAGCGGGCTTCCACGTCGTATGTGCCTGCCTCCAGTTCTACGATAGCCGATGTAGTGGGCGGAAGCCACAAGTTATTCATGTCGAAGATTGTTTTCCCGCCGATACGCAAATGATATTTTCTTGCCATAGCCTGCCCCACATCGAGCATCACCGAATAACGGCCGGAGACGGGTATGGTTATTTCCGATGCGAAAAGATAGCCGTTGCGGATTTCTTCCCTGCCTCCTTCCGTCGAAGTGACTTCTACTTTCTCGGCTTTGCCTTCACTTCGTACAGGGGTAAGCCGGACAGTATCGTTTGCCGGATTGAAATCGGTCAAGCCGTAGTTATTCCATAAAATGCCGTATCCTTTGTCGGACACCAGCATCGGTGCGGCGATTTGTGTATTCACTTGAGTCAGTCTGCGCGATAAGCCACGCACGTCTAAATAGCCGTCTTGGAATTGCCCTAAGCCGAATAGATGCTCGTCTGCAGGCGAATAAAACCGCTGCGTGGCGCGGTAAGTAGGCACGCCTTGTACAGATGAAGGGGTAAGTTCCCGGCCTGATTCCCGCAATACGGTTTTCCCTTCCGGCGATAAGAAGGTAACTTGTCCGGTTGTTTTATCGACTTGCGCCTTCATGCCGGGCAAAATGACCGCTACGTGTTCTTGCTCCTCTTTTACATCTACAAGCGGACAACTGGTGGTGTCGTTCACATAAACCCATTCGGGCATTTGCATCTCTAAGGGTTGGCGCGCGAATTTTATCCGCACTGCATTCTCGGACAATGGATAGAATTGTAATTCTCCGTCCGGCAGAGAGAAGACAATCCGGTTTCCTTCATTACGGAATGAAGTAATGTTCTGCGCCTTCATGCCCGATAGGGAAAAGGATAAGACACAGAAGCAGCAAATTTTTCCCAGCATTCTCATCGTATTCTTAAAATGATATGGTTAAACAATAATTGATAAATATTCAGAAGCAAATTCTTGCACTGTACGTTAGGCAAACGGCGTCTTCATCGCCTGTTTCGCTTTGCGAATGTAATAAATAAATTGGAATTATAGGTATAAAAAGAAGATAATCCTCTTTCCGATATTAAGATAATCTTATGATGAAAAGAGGACGAACCGCTTCTTAACCCGAAAATCCATGTATTTTTCTGAGGTTATTCCGTGGATTTGTTATATTTTTGCAGTTCGAATTGTAGGAACAAGGATAGTATAACAAAAACATAACATCATATTTATGGCAAAAGAACTTAAAGAACTGACCAAAAGAAGCGAAAATTATTCGCAATGGTACAATGACTTGGTTGTAAAAGCCGACTTGGCGGAACAATCACCCGTGCGCGGCTGCATGGTTATCAAGCCTTACGGGTATGCGATTTGGGAAAAGATGCAGCATCAGCTGGATACGATGTTCAAGGAAACGGGGCACGTTAACGCTTACTTCCCTTTGCTGATACCGAAATCATACCTCAGCCGTGAAGCGGAACACGTGGAAGGTTTTGCTAAAGAATGTGCTGTAGTTACTCACTATCGCCTGAAAAACGCCGAAGACGGTTCGGGCGTCATCGTCGACCCGGCCGCCAAACTGGAGGAAGAACTGATTATCCGGCCCACTTCGGAAACCATCATCTGGAGTACCTATAAGAACTGGATTAATTCGTACCGTGACCTGCCTATCCTGTGCAACCAGTGGGCGAACGTGATGCGCTGGGAAATGCGTACTCGCCTTTTCCTGCGCACGGCCGAGTTCCTGTGGCAAGAAGGGCATACGGCACACGCCACCCGTGAAGAAGCCGAAGCCGAGGCGCAGAAAATGCTTCACGTGTATGGTGATTTTGCCGAGAAGTATATGGCAGTGCCCGTCATCAAAGGAGTGAAGAGTGCCAACGAACGTTTTGCGGGAGCATTAGACACTTATACCATCGAAGGATTGATGCAGGACGGCAAGGCATTGCAGTGCGGTACGTCACATTTCTTGGGACAGAACTTTGCGAAGGCGTTCAACGTGCAGTTTGTCGATAAGAACAACAAACTTGATTACGTATGGGCTACCTCGTGGGGGGTATCTACCCGTCTGATGGGTGCGCTGATTATGACCCATTCGGACGACAACGGGTTAGTGCTTCCGCCGCATTTGGCTCCGATTCAGGTAGTGATTGTACCTATATATAAAAACGACGAGCAGCTGAAACAGATTGACGCGAAAGTGGAAGGCATCGTAACGAAACTCCGCAATATGGGCATTAGCGTTAAATATGATAACGCCGACAACAAGCGTCCCGGATTCAAGTTCGCCGATTACGAGTTGAAGGGTGTTCCCGTGCGTCTGGCCATGGGAGGCAGAGACCTTGAAAACAATACCATCGAACTGATGCGCCGCGATACGCTGGAGAAAGAGACCCGTTCATGCGACGGCATCGAAGAATATGTAAAGAACTTGCTGGAAGAAATCCAGGCGAACATTTATCAGAAAGCTTTGAAGTACCGCAATGACCACATCACTAAGGTAGACACTTACGACCAGTTCAAGGAACAAATCGAAAAAGGTGGCTTTATCTTGGCTCATTGGGACGGTACGACGGAGACCGAGGAGCGCATTAAGGAAGAAACCAAGGCGACTATCCGTTGCATCCCATTTGAGGCAGACGAGGAAAGCCTCACGCCGGGTGTGGATATGCTGACAGGAAAGCCTTCCGCCCGCCGCGTATTGTTCGCTCGTGCATATTGATTTGAAAAGAATTGGTCAAGTGATGGCAATCCGTCGCAAAGACACGAAGACCGGAATTTTGCAGGTGTCGGCCGAACGCCTGTAAAATTCCGGTATCTTTGTGCCTTTGCGTTTCGTTTAATATTGATAATGAATTTCCGGTTAATAAATTCTCTGCTTTGTTCAGGGAATTTGGCGGATGTAGCTTTACTCAATATATGCAAAACTGCCGTTTAGACTACGCCGTCCGGCTGATGAAAGAACATCCTCAATGGAGTTTGGATGCTATAGCCAGCGAGTCGCAAATGTCGAGGTCTGTATTTTACAGGTTGTTTCAAAAGAAGTATGGAATGAAGCCATCCGAATTCCGGTCGAAAATGACCTCCTGAGGAACAATGCGGACTCTTTGTGAGTCTTCGCGCAACAAAATCTCTTCTCCGCTTGTTATTCTTTGAATAATTGATTTTGAAAATGAAAAAAAATGTTTATCTTTGTATAAACCTTAACTTGCCGGTTATGAAGAGAAAGGTTTTATTTATCGTGTGTGGAATGTGTCTGATGCTTGTCGGGTGCGAGAAACAACAGATGCCTGATTTTCCGGTGGCTGAGAAACTGGAAATCATGAATGATATGCTTTCACGGATGGAAGACAGGCAGTCTTCAGAACTGGGCTTTTCGGATATTGAACTGACCAAAGACTTGCTTTACGACCGCTATACACCAGAAGATGTCTATCCCTACGGAGACACGGTGCGTAGCTTTAAATGGGAAACGATGCGCAAGTGTTTGGCGTTTATCGAAAATATGCAGCGAGATACGGTCCGTTGGGCGGTGCTTTGCAATTACAAGAACCGGAATCGGGAAGCTCCTTTGGTGCGTAAGTATGTACGGAACGAATACGGCCGGGTGTCGGATACGTTGGGCGTAGAGCGTTACCAATCGGTTCCTTTGTATCTCCCCTCTGATTTAGAGATACCTGAACGGTATGAGCGGGACGGTTCGCTGGTTTGCCTGAAAGGTGAGAAAGAAGATTTCTTCTGGGTGGTTCCCGCTGCGATAGAAAGCGACTGGATGATTCCTCGCCGTTATGTAAAACCGCTTCCTGAAGGCACTACATTTCATCATGTCATTTTTGTAGACCGGCGCGACCAAAATATCGCTACATTGGAACGGACGGGCAAAGGCAAATGGGTTATCCGTAGCATGAATCCAGCCACTACGGGTATGCATCGTCCGCCGTATGCGCAAGAAACGCCGTTGGGGATGTTCCTTCTGCAAGAAAAGAAAGAGCGGATGATGTTTCTGAAGGACGGTGGCTCGGGTGTAGGCGGTTATGCTCCTTATGCTTCGCGGTTTACAAACGGTGCCTACATACATGGTGTCCCAGTCAATGTTCCTCGTACCGCTATGATAGAATATAGTTGGTCGTTGGGCACTACGCCCCGTTCGCACATGTGTGTGCGCAACGCTACATCACACGCTAAGTTTGTTTTCGACCGTATGCCTGCGGGCGTTACGCTGGTGGTGGTTATCGAGTGAAGAAAAGTCAGTTTTATACTGCGAAGTCAACCATTCTGCACCCCTGTTTTTATGAAGATACCTTCGTAGGGCGATGAAGGTGCCTTCGTGAAGCGATGAAGGTATCTTCGATGGCCGATGAAGGTATCTTCATTGGAAAACGGTTCTTTGCCCACTGATTTTTCATTTAAATTCTTTATTTTTCATTCTTCATTCTTCATTAAAAATCACTATCTTTGCGCCCATATTCTAAAAAAAGTCCAATGCTGCGCTTTGTTTTATTTGTATGTTTGTTAGTAGGGTCTGTGTCTGGCTCTATTTTTAGCCAACCGGAAGAGAAAAAAGAGGTTCCTCAAGTGAAAATGACTGACCGTTGCCTTCAGTTGTATCGTGAAATGGATTTGGAAGGAAGGGTGAATTATGCCGCTTTCCGTCAGGCTGTGACAGGGTATTACCGCATCGGGAAACGGAAACGGGAAGTATTGACCTTGATTGATTTTTCGAAACCGTCTACACAAGAACGTCTTTACGTATTCGACATGAAGCGGAAGAAGATGCTTTTTTCATCGGTCGTATCACACGGGAAGAATAGCGGCAATAATTATGCGACCTCGTTTTCTAATGAAGAAGGTTCGCACAAAAGTTCGTTGGGATTTTATCTTACCGCATCGACCTACCAAGGGCGGAACGGGTATTCATTGATATTGGACGGATTGGAAAAAGGCATTAACGACCGTGCCCGCCGGCGTGCCATCGTGATGCACGGGGCTGCTTACGCTAATCCTTCGGTTATCCGTAATGGAGGAAGGCTGGGGCGGAGCTTTGGATGTCCGGCAGTACCCGAAAAGCTTTCGCGTCCTATCATCGATGCCATTAAGGGCGGAAGCGTGATGTATATTTATGCCGACAGACCCGATTATTTGGCTCAAAGCACCGTCCTGCATACCCTTTGAATTGCTGCAAATCTGTTGCATAAGTCAAAAACAAGTACTACCTTTGCCTAAATTTTAATGAAACTTAGATTTATAAACGTTTAGAATATGTTCAGAAGTCATACTTGCGGCGAGCTTCGGCTCGCCGATGCAGGCAAAAACGTGACGCTTGCCGGATGGGTGCAGCGTTCACGCAAAATGGGGGGAATGACGTTTGTTGACCTCCGCGACCGTTATGGAATCACCCAGTTGGTTTTCAATACGGAAGTAAATGCCGAACTTTGTGAGCGTGCCAACCACTTAGGACGCGAATATGTGATTCAGGCAAAAGGTACGGTAAGCGAACGTTCCAGCAAGAACGCCAACATCCCTACAGGTGAAATTGAAATTATCGTATCAGAATTGAATATCCTGAATGCGGCGCAAACGCCTCCATTCACTATCGAAGATAATACCGACGGCGGGGATGACCTTCGGATGAAATACCGTTACCTTGACTTGCGCCGTACTGCCGTGCGTAAGAATTTGGAACTCCGTCATCGCATGACGATGGAAGTGCGCCGCTATTTGGACAGCAAAGGCTTCCTCGAAGTGGAAACCCCGATGCTGATTGGCTCTACCCCCGAAGGTGCACGCGACTTTGTGGTTCCTTCGCGTATGAATCCGGGACAGTTTTATGCGCTTCCCCAGTCTCCTCAAACCTTGAAACAATTATTAATGGTATCGGGTTTCGACCGCTATTTCCAGATTGTAAAATGTTTCCGTGATGAGGATTTGCGTGCCGACCGCCAGCCTGAGTTTACCCAGATAGATTGCGAAATGAGTTTCGTAGAGCAGGAAGACATTATCCAGATGTTCGAGGGCATGGCGAAACATTTGTTCAAGGAATTGCGTGGCGTAGAACTGACTGAACCGTTCCAACGGATGCCGTGGGCAGATGCGATGAAGTATTACGGAAGTGATAAGCCCGACTTGCGCTTTGGCATGAAGTTTGTCGAATTGATGGACGTATTAAAAGGTTATGGGTTCTCGGTATTCGACAATGCGGCCTACATCGGCGGTATCTGTGCAGAAGGCGCTGCCCACTATACCCGCAAGCAACTTGACCAGCTGACCGAGTTTGTGAAACGTCCGCAAATCGGTGCAAAAGGCATGGTGTACGCACGCATTGAGGCAGACGGAAACGTGAAGTCGAGTGTAGATAAATTCTATAGCCAAGAGGTGCTTCAGCAAATGAAGGAAGCTTTCGGGGCAAAACCGGGCGACTTGATTTTGATATTGAGCGGAGACGATGCGATGAAGACTCGTAAGCAGCTTTGCGAGTTGCGTTTGGAGATGGGTAATCAACTCGGTTTGCGCGACAAAAACAAGTTCGCTTGCTTGTGGGTGGTAGACTTCCCGATGTTCGAATGGAGTGAGGAAGAAGGCCGCTTGATGGCAATGCATCATCCGTTTACGCATCCGAAGGATGAAGATATTCCTTTACTGGATACCGACCCTGCTTCTGTACGTGCCGATGCATACGATATGGTGGTTAATGGTGTGGAAGTCGGAGGCGGTTCTATCCGTATTCATGATTCGGCTTTACAGGAAAAGATGTTCGAGATTTTGGGATTCACTCCCGAAAAGGCGCAAGAGCAGTTCGGCTTCCTGATGAATGCTTTCAAGTTTGGCGCGCCTCCTCACGGAGGATTGGCATACGGTCTCGACCGCTGGGTATCACTCTTTGCGGGCCTTGACTCCATCCGCGATTGTATTGCTTTCCCGAAGAACAATTCGGGCCGTGACGTAATGTTGGATGCTCCGGGATTCCTCGACCAGAAACAATTGGATGAGCTTCGCTTGAAAGTGGATATTAAAGAATAAGTTGATAGAAAATGAGTTGAATACAGAGGCACAAAGACGCAGGGTATATTCTTTCTCTTTGATTCAATGAAAAGAAAAGCTCTGTGTCTCCGTGCCTTTGTGTTCAAATCTTGATGATAATAGACCTTATGAAAGAATCTGTGCGAATCATTCGCTTTGCCATAGTAGGAACGCTCAATGCGTTGATTACGGCATTGGTTGTATGGCTATTGATGCACATTGAAGGCGAAGACTACATTACGGCGAATGTCATTGCATACATCATCGCTCAGGTTCATAATTTCATTTGGTGCAAATATTGGATATTCCCTTTAGATTCGGGCGATAAGCGAAACGATATTTGGCATCAGGTGGTGTTTTTTGCCGGTGCTTTCTTGTTGGCTTATACAACGCAATTCCTTTTTCTTCTGATGTTGGTGGAGTTGTTTCATTGCAATGAGTATCTTGCCCAGTTCCTCGGGCTTTTCATTTATGGTGCGGTCAATTTTGTGACCAACCGTCATGTCACTTTCCGTTAAATTGATAATCTTTGCCGGTGTTTTTTGTTTCGGATTAGGTATGGAAATGTTATTTGCCTACCTTTCCTCTTTGGCGGTAATAGAAGAATCTTTATATATTTGTCTGGACGAAAATAATTTAATTTTAAAATGACATGACAATGAAACGGAACATTTGTTTGCTGGCAGTACTTTTGATTTGTGCATTTTCGAACGCAAAAGTACAGCCTTCTGTTTTGATTGCGGACAATATGGTCTTGCAACAACAGGCAGAGGCTCGGCTTTGGGGGAAAGCAGAGCCTGATGCTACGGTCAGCGTAACCCCTTCGTGGAATAATCAGACGTATACTTGCCTAGCGGACGGAAAAGGGAATTGGTTGGTGAGTATACCGACTCCTAAAGCTGGTTTTACTCCTTACGAAATCTGTTTTGATGACGGTGAAAAGCTGACGGTGAAAGGAGTGTTAATAGGAGAGGTTTGGTTGGCTTCTGGGCAAAGCAATATGGAGATGCCCTTAAAGGGATTTGCCGGATGTTGTGTCGAGGGTGGTTTCGATGAAATTGCATTCTCGGCACAATGGGCGCGGCATATACGTTTTTTTACGGTTCCACTAAGGCAGAGCTACGAGCCTTTAGAAGATGTAGAAGGCTCCTGGGCTGTACCTTCACCTCAAACGTCTCCTGAATTTAGTGCTACGGCATGGTTTTTTGCCACAACTTTAAGTGAGGTGCTTCAGGTGCCGGTAGGCATTGTGAGTTGTGCTTATGGAGGTTCCAAAGTAGAGAGTTGGACAAGCCGTGAATTATTGGAACAGTATCCCGATGTATCGCTTCGTCCTGAAGATATGGAAAAGCAAGTAGCCTACGAGCGTCCTATGCTGATGTATAATGCCATGTTTTTACCGGTACGGCATTATATAGTGCGCGGTATTCTTTGGTATCAAGGATGTTCCAATGTCGGATATCATCAGACTTATGCTCGTCGGTTGGCAAATATGGTAGAGCTTTGGCGTAGCGAAATGGAGCAGGGAGACATTCCGTTTTATGCCGTTGAAATAGCTCCTTATGAATATGAGGGCAGTCAGGATGGATTGGCTCCTTATTTGCGGGAGGCTCAATGGGAAGCTATCCGGCTAATTCCGAATAGCGACATGATTTGCATTAATGATTTGGTAAAGCCTTATGAGCGTTACAACATTCATCCGGGTGATAAGAAACAAGTAGGACGTAGGCTGAGTTATTTGGCGTTGAACCATACGTATGGAAAGCAACAATTCTTTTGCCAGCATCCTCGGTATAAGTCGTTTACTGTTAAGGGAGATGAAGTTTGGGCGGCAATAGATAATATTGGCATGGGCATTTGCCGGAATTACGATATTCAAGGGTTTGAAGTGGCTGGTGAAGACCGTCAGTTTCATCCGGCTGATTCGGTTTGGCTTCATTGGCAAACCAATGAAATTGTGGTTTCATCCCGTCGGGTGAAAGCACCGGTAGCGGTTCGTTATTGCTTCCGTGATTTTTCGTTGGGAACTTTATATGGAGGCAATTGGATGCCGCTTATTCCATTCCGTTCCGATACATGGGAGTGATTGTTAAGTATATGTGTGGTATGGATTTATGTATTTTATAGCACACAGATAACACAGAAGAACACGGATTTGCACTGATTAAAGTCTGCGTAGAAAAAAATCTGTGTTCCTCTGTGATTGTCTATGTCGTCTGTGTGCTATCAAATCACGCCATTTCCAGCAGGCGTTTTTCTTCGATGTAGTCCAGTCCTTTGTCTAAGATGACTTGGCGTGTCTTCTCAGTGTTATCGGTACGGAATACCAGAATGCCTTTTCCGGAAAGCAGGAACGAATAGAGATAAGAAATGCCTATTCCTGCTTCGCTAAAACTACGGATGGCATCGGCGGCACGTCCAGGCTGGTTATCGAGCATAATGGCGAATACTTCCGAAAGATTCGCTGATATCCCTGCTTGTTTCAGGGTATCATACGCCCGCATAGGTTCGGAACAAATAATGCGGTAGATGCCGTATTCTACGGTATCGGAAATGGTGGAAGCGATAAGCTGGATGCTTGCTTCCTTCAACAATTCGAGAACCTGAAGCAGTGTCCCCGACTTGTTTTCTACAAATACGGATAATTGATGGATGGTCATATCTTGTAAATTTTAAATCAACGTTTTTCTTAAATCTTTTACACGCACAGCTTTGCCTTCCTGTTTGGGCAGGCTTCCTTTCGGCACGAGTTTTACGCGCGGAGTGATAAGGATTTCATCTTTCAGTTGACGGGTGATTTCTTTGGTCAAGCGTTGCAGGAATCCGTAATCATCGGTGAAATCGTTTAATTCCACTTCCACGGTCATTTCATCATTTGCTTCCAAGTTGGTAAGCGTAATGAGGTAATCATTGCCCAATTCTTTAAATTGCATCAAGATATTTTCTATCTGGATAGGGAAGATGTTTACGCCTTTCAAAATCATCATGTCATCGCTTCGCCCTTTCATGCGGTCAAGGCGTATATGATGACGTCCGCAAGGGCAATCACCCGGAAGAATGCGGGTCAAGTCGCGTGTGCGGTAGCGCAATAGAGGCATTGCTTCACGGTTGATAGTGGTCAATACCAATTCTCCGATTTCACCTTCGGGTACAGGTTCCAGTGTATCGGGATTGACAATCTCCACGATGTAATAGTCTTCCCAAATGTGCAGGCCGTTTTGTTCGGGACATTCGAAAGCTACACCCGGACCGCACATTTCCGACATGCCGAACGAGTTATATGCCTTTACGCCCAACATCTCTTCGATGCGTCGGCGTTGTTCGTCTGAATGCGGTTCGGCTCCGATAATCAACGTACGGAGTTTCGTGTCACGTCGAGGGTCAATCCCCATTTCTTCCATCACTTCGTAAAGTCTTCCTGCATAGCTGGGGATGGCGTGAAGGGCAGTTGTTCCGAAATCTGTAATGAACTTAATCTGCCGTTTGGTATTTCCCGCAGCGGCAGGTACGGTAAGCATTCCTAACCGTTCCGCTCCATACTGAAATCCCAATCCGCCTGTAAACATACCGTAGCCTGATGAGTTCTGGAAAATATCCCCTTTGCGCAATCCTACCATATAGAGGCAACGTGCCACGGCATTTGCCCATTCGTCCAAATCATGTTGGGTGTGAAGAATAACGGTCGGTGTGCCGGTGGTACCGCTGGAAGAATGCAAGCGAACGACTTCTTCCAACGGAACTGCAGAAAGGCCGAAAGGATAATGGTCGCGCAAATCCTGTTTGGTGGTAAAGGGGATTTTTTGCAAGTCATCCAACGAATGTATATCTTCGGGGTTCAATCCGATTTCGGCAAAGCGTTGTTTATAAAAAGGAGTGCGCATACAGCGTTGCAGAGTCTGTTGCAACCGCTCCATTTGAAGCTTTTCTATCTCCGGACGGGTCATGGTCTCCAGTTCCGGATGTAAATACATAGATTCGTGTTTCATGGTCTTTCATTATCTTTTTTACGGCAAATATAATGTTTTAAATATGAAAATGAAAATAAAACGCAAATGTTTTCATAAAATTGATATGAATCTATATTTGTGTTTCTGTTTTAGAAACTGTTTTGAATTTATCGTGCGATGATTTGGGATGAGTTTTTGAGGCATTTCCACTTCTGTGATGAGGAAGATAGCGGGCTATCTGACGAAGAACAGAAGCGGAAAGGACCAAAAAATCGCCCAAAGCACA
>CASFRN010000074.1 GCA_949296855.1 uncultured Bacteroides sp.
ATTCCATATAGTTCGATTAAAAGAAACTGCGTATATTTGCAACGTAATCGAAAGACAAAATTTCAATTCCATATAGTTCGATTAAAAGACTATGCGGACGGTAAGCGAAAGTACAAATTTCACATTTCAATTCCATATAGTTCGATTAAAAGCTGTGTGGGGAGGGGTGCGGAGCGTCCCGACCCTGCAGATTTCAATTCCATATAGTTCGATTAAAAGCCGAACTGCCTGTAGGGGTGCAACGTCCTGAATCATATTTCAATTCCATATAGTTCGATTAAAAGCACGCAGGGCAGGGCCGGAGGGCAGCGGCGGGGTGATTTCAATTCCATATAGTTCGATTAAAAGTAGCGGTCCGCACCCCTACAGGCAGTTCGGGCACCGTTATTTCAATTCCATATAGTTCGATTAAAAGAAGCGAGCGACAAAGGAGTTACTATTGTGCAATGTAATTTCAATTCCATATAGTTCGATTAAAAGTAGTTTTACGTGACGAAGGACTTTCAGCCGATATTATATTTCAATTCCATATAGTTCGATTAAAAGACCAAGTTATAACATAAGTATTAACCGCCAATATATTTCAATTCCATATAGTTCGATTAAAAGAGCACGCAGGGCAGGGCAGGAGGGCAGCGGCGGGGTGATTTCAATTCCATATAGTTCGATTAAAAGTCTTCATAAAAAATAAGAGCCAAACCTCATTTTTAATAACTTAGCGAATGCAAAGATACAAAAAAGAGTTGAGAAAAATGTCGATTGGCAATTATATAAAAAGGGATAGGGAATCGACATTTTTCTAATCCTCTGTGTTACAGTAAGTCAAAGAGTTGTATTTATTGCTGTTAAGCGAAAAGATAACCGACTACACTCCATCGACAACAACCGTCCACTCTAAAGAAAGACATCAATAGCAGACCGTTCTTTCCCGATAATCCGTTTATCCATTGAAGATTGAGACGGGCCGCTGAAAATGATGATACTGTCTTCGTCTTTTTTCATAAATTTATCGCTCTGCATCAACAGTTCCTTCAATCGTGCCTCAGATATTTCACCTTCAAAAACAGAATTCTGTATCCAATTGAGATACTTGCGGCATAATTTCAGCATTTTGCTGACGCGTTTTTCGCCGAAATCGTAAACTAAAATCACATACATCGCTACCAATACATCTTAAAAGGTTTGTATTCTTCCATTGCCAACAAGTGTTTTGCCAGTTTATAACATTCCAGTTTCACCAAATGGCGATAACTGACAGAACGGTGCAACGAACGGTGTTTGATGGTTTCGTTCAAACGGTCTTCAAGTGCTTTCACAAATATCTTCTTTCCAGCTGTATTAAGCAAGCATTTATTTAATTTTTTATCAAAATGCTTTTCTTGTATTTCTTTTCTGTTCAATACCTTGAAAATAACCCTATCCACAAGGATAGGCTTGAAAATTTCTGAAACGTCAAGAGCCAACGAATATCTCCGTTCGCCCGGTTTATGCAAGTAACTGATGGTCGGATTCAACTGAGTCTGGTGAATAGCACGCAAACAAATCGTATAACAAACCATATTGCCAAATGATATCAACGCATTAACCTCGTTTTGAGGAGGCTGCTTCGTACGGTTGCCCATCTCGAAATCGCTTATTATCAGATTGAACGCTTCGTAATAATACTGCCTGATTTGCCCTTCCGTTCCCATTAATTCTTCCGTTGTCTGTGCTTCAGCTATCTGCCCCGCCAGCTTATTCATCAAGCCTATGATATCCTCCATATCTTTTCCCCTACGGTTATAATATTGCAGATTCTTTACCATATTATATGCAGCACCTTCTATAAACTTCCTCGCAATCACCATACGTTTCTTTTGATTCTGATAATTAGCAGTCTGTGCCAGCAACATCTTTCCCGAAAGCAAACTGTCGCGTGGCATAAACGAACCCGTATAATTCTCGTAATAGTCAAAAAAATGCACGGCTATGTCTTTTTGCCCTAAAAAGTTAAACAGAGCACTGTTTGCCCGTAACGAACCGAACACATAAAACTCGCTGATATCTTCCACCGGCAAATAACGCGACTGTGCATTTACATCAGGCATATCGCCGTCATCCGCACACGGAGTGAATTTCAACGTATTATCTTTCCGTTCCAACACTCCGGGGTTAAACAAATAAAATGTCTTTTTCATTATTCATCCTCCTCTCCGCTATAACAAAAATCAAAATAACTGCAATTCCGGCAAATGCCTCTCTTCTGTGAAGGTGGACAAGCATCTTCCGATATTATCCGTTGTATATCAACTTCCATTTCCTGTATCCGCTCCCTATCCACATCACTCAACACCACTTCCTGTGTCTTACGCAAAGTAGGATATTCCAGCACTCCGGTTACGCCCTTTATTCCATTTCGTTCAAACACATAAATGTAATATTTCAATTGCCATTCATGAGCCGCCTCCACCTTGTTCGATTTCTTGATTTCATGAATCACCTTCTGCTTCGGATCATAAAAGTCAACCTTTATCCCGTCCAACTCTATTTCCTCATATTTGCCCGAGCGTTGGGGATAGGAATCTTCATGAATAAGCCTACCTTCAAGCACCAAGTCGGAAGTGTGCTCCATATTTATGCCATTGGCAAACAACCAAAGCTTACGTTTACATACTTGGTAATAATTGAAATGAGTTCCTGTAAGCATATAAAACAAGAAAGATAAGTCCTTCTTTCCATAGAAGGAAGGTCAGAAGGACTTATTTAAATCCAACAATCAACTATTCTGATTCTCATAATCAAAATCCGACATTCGCTTGATCAGATTCTGCTTCGCGTTTTCAATAGCATCCGGAGATTCACATTCTGTCACAATATAACTTGCACATGGCAAAGTCACAAACAAATCAGCTCCGGCATTTGCATCCACAATAGGTTTCGCCTTGGGCTTCTCGCCGTCATCAATCAATTTCGCACGTATGGCTGCTGCTATAGCATTTGCATTGTCACTCACTGCAATAGCCAACGTTTCCATCAAACTAAATGTACGGGCCTGGTTCGATGTAATTCTCCAATCAATCAGCGCATCCGCCAATGCAGGGATTACTTTCTTACGCTCTGCCTCAGGCAATACAAGGCATTTTCCAAACACATTCTCGCTTTCAACCCATCCTCTGAATTTAAGTTCATCAATCATATCTCTAGAAATTTCCGGTTCATGCTGGTTTGTCGAGACACAGAAGAGCGTACGCAAATCAATGGCCACGTCATAAACAAAAAGCCCCGTAGCTCTTTTATTGTCAGGAATCCAAACCCTTCGTGACAGAGTACGCCCATTGTCCGACAAGAAAGCTTCTATCTCATCTTCCGTCAAAAGTTTATCGCTACCGGCTCTCCTGACATTTACAGGATGATAGTCCGGACGGTCACTACGGTCAAAAGTAAGATTCTCACTGTCCACACCAGCCAACAACGGATGAATTGGACGCATTGCGGATATCGACAGAGGACTTCTGCGTTTAATCACATTATTTTCTTTAGAATTATCCTTGTCGCCATCATTTTTTGTTTTACCTGCAGTCGTCTTTGCTCTCATCCAACCGCCCAACAACTGATCCACATAAGCCGGATCACAAGGAGACCATGGTTCTTTGTTTTCCAACTCGTTATTTTTCGTAATGCTATAATTAAATGTAATTGGTGCCATCGGAGCATTCAAGATGTCAGTTACAGACTGTAAGATGGAACGTTTCACTTGTTGACCGCTTGAATAAGGTATCCTGCGGTTGAATTGTGGATCATAATAAGTTTTCTGACCATCTTCTACACAGAAAACAGTATGTTCTGCGTGTTTCAACGCACGCAAATAGATAAATGGATTCATAGAATTTATTTGTTAAGATTAATAATTGCGGCATAATGGAATCTGATCAATGTCAGGAAATACGGAACATTATCGGCTGGCATATCATTGACTAGCTTTGCCGTTTCCATAAGTTTGCTGACATCGCCAGCCTCTGAAATAATATCAGTTAAATTTCTGATAAAATCTTTCTTATTCAGTGCTCCCAATAAAGCCTTCACCTTATTGGTTCTATCCGTCTTGGCATTTTTGCTGCCGGCAGAATATTCTTTCAATACATGTGCAAAACTTTCCGATTGCACCCATAAGTCTTCGTTGTTCAACATAGCCATAATCCAAGTTTGATAAGTATGAAATTTTATTGTCTGTTCTTCATTGTCTGTATATTTAGGTAACTTCCCTTTTTCCATATAATCTTTCAGTCCTTTTGGTTCAAGTGCCTTCAAGCCTATCGCCCCAGCTTGACATGCCCTGTCAAATCCGAAAGCTGTACCATAAAGTTCTTCAGCCTGTCTCCAATTTTTCATTCCGAAAAAACGTATATACAAATCTATCGGACGCCTTATCTGCGAAAGTATAAAAGGGATAAAACCAACCGTGATATTAGTTTGTCCCAGACTATAAACATAGCCCAACAGGTTCTGCCCTGAAAAGTTCTGTGAAAGATTAATCAGAATTTTTGTCCACGACTGCACAGCCACACTCATTGAGGCATCCTTGTCTGAGACATACGGGTTGAAGTCTGCCATCGGATTTTCCGCATCAAACGCACGCTTGTCGTATCGGTGCGCAAGCCATTGACCATTCCATGATGCTATCTGATTCCCCTTCAGTTTCTGATTGTTATCTAAGGCAGCACGATAGAAAGCCCACCCATCATATATACTCAGCAATAACAAAGGATTACTGAACAAAATACTGAGTCCTCCTTTAACGCCGACACCTAGAGAAGCTCCAATCCATGACAGATAAACTTCATCATGGGTCACCTTGATTTCTAAACTGGTTACCTGCCCCGATGTTGTAGCATATCCCTTTTCGTCGGAGGCAGAATATCCGATAGCCACACTGGCATCTTTCGTACCGTTTTGAATCTTGCAAATCAGTTCTTCCAGTTTCTCGCGTCTTTCATCCGATGACAATGTCTCAACCTTTTGTCCACTTTTCATTTGGACAAAAGGGGAGTTTTGTACCCACTGCATATATTTATTACCATCAAAAAACAACGGATAGTATTTCTCAATGAAAAAGGTTTTCGCATCATAACCTGTATGCTCCCTTTCATTGTACGCATCCAAGAAAATCCGACCTATTACTGATGTTATCATAATTATAAGAAGTCATAAGTTTTATTTGATTCGTCTCTTAATTTATCAGGCAACAGCCCTAGCTCACTATCGTAAGCCTCATCAGGAATCACATAAGGGCAAGTCCCGTGTTTGTTCATTCTCAAGCTCAAATAAGCGACAGAACGATAACTTACCGGTATCTCCAGTTCACTCCGTGTTCCGGATTCATTCCTGACATACCGCTCCTCATCTGACTGGACGATACATGTAGCAGAATTGATGTCAAGAGTTTCCAACAAAGCTGATTTTGAATTATGTCTCAATTCTTTCATCATCCACTTCCCTTTCACAAATATTGCCCCCGAATAGTCGATATTCATAAAATTCTCGTCCGGATAAACTTTATTCAGCATCGACTGTACTTCCGTTTCTTCCATAATCCCATTATCCGGCAATACGTCAAAACTTCTCTGAAGCACTTCCGGATCGTAAGGCAAAGCATCTTTCCCTGCATAAGGCACAATGACATATACCGGTTTCATTTTACCTATCGTTTCCAGAGTCCTTTTTCTGTTGATACGTCCGAAACGCTGGATCAAAGCATCAATAGGAGCACATTCGGTAATCATCACATCAAAGCTAATGTCCAGACTCACTTCCACCACTTGCGTAGACACCACAATACATGCTTCCTGAAGCTGATTGTAAACCTCTTTCAAGTCTACCTCCAAACCTTGTCTGTCAATCCGTCTGTAATGACTATGGATCAACATCATCGGGACATCCGGGTATTGTTCTTTTAAAGACAAATAAACCGATTGCGCACGTCTGACCTGATTGCACACAATTAAAATCTTCCTCCGGTCATTTATATCCGAATCAAGTATCTGATACGAATCATCCATACTTGACAACTTATGTACAATATGGCGGTTGAATGAACGCAATACATCATCAGTCAGTTTTACCTCATACACTTTCTCGGCTCCTCCCAACAAAGACAAGATCTTGTCATAAAGCACCTGAGGCATGGTTGCCGTACCGACATGGATTCTGCATCCGATAACTCTCAGGATCTCTATAATACGAAGTACTATGGCCTGGATTGTACTGGAATAGGTATGTATCTCATCCAGAATCACGTCACATCCTTTCAAATCAAGCATCATCGCTTCATAACCCTTCACTCCGAAAACAATAGAAGCCATCTGATGCGGTGTAAGAACCTTGATAGAAGCTCCCACATGACGCTGCATGATTCGTTCTTCAACTTTTCCGTCCTGAACTTTAAGATTGGAAGCCGCATGCAACAAATGAATTTGCGCATCCGTATCTTTCAGATCTTCTTTAAACCGATCATACATCGCATTAATCGAGGCCTGAAAAGGTAATGTATAAAATACACGTCCCTTGCAACGGCGCATCAGGAAATCTGTTTTACCGGCACCTGTAGGAGCTGTCACCAATGTATGTCCCCTTGAATCATCAACACTTGTCAATGACAAGGGATAAAGATTGTTCTTCCGATTATAGAATGACAAATCCGGACAGACAAAAAGCTTCTTCACCAGTTGTCCGTCAACTGTCTCCAAAGCGGAAGCCATCTGGTCGGAAGCCATCAGCAATCCTTTCCATAAAGAATATCCAGCTTTCAGACCTTCACAATGTGAAACCGCATACTCATAATTCGACCGTGCCTCTTCCAGACCGATAGGATGAACCGGAAAGTCAAAATGTTCCAATATATCCAACGCGACCGGGCTCCATTCTTCAAATCGTTCGGAATGGATTCCAAAACTGTCCTCATATCCATCCAAGTCCAGCAGTCCCAAACTTCTCACATCATCATAAATGGATTTATGATGAGCCGCAATCATATCGATAACCACATCTTTCTCCGAATCGTCCAATAAAGAAAGGAAAAACAAGGAAGCGATTTCATGACGGAATATGAATCCAGGCATACGCACATATCCATGCTTCAACGTCTGTTGGAACAAAGGACTCACTTTGCCTATGTCATGCAAGACAGCCCCTCTGCGGGCAATACGGACATCCATTCCGTTTTTGGCCGCTATCCGTCCGGCAACACACGCTACACTTTCCAGATGCGTAACCAATGGCAGTCCGCCACTGTCCTCATGCTTGGCCAATATGTTCCGATAATCATCCATAACTATAAGACTGAAACGCCATCTATTTCCAACCAGCCATACATGGGTTGGCCATTAAAACGGTTATAACCGACTAAAAAAGAATTTCCCGACTTTCCAAACCGAAGTTCAAAACCTTTTTCTTTTTGAAATTCCTGTTCATTCATGACAATCACATCCTCTTCCGGCAATAAAACGTCTTCATTCCTGCACAGACAGATGTGCTGTGCCATTGCTGTCTGTGCATCACACAAATTGTCAAATGCCAGCAACAGCACCGGATCCAGCATCACTCCCCTTAAAAGAACCGACCGCAAACGTGACATTGTCTTCGATTTTGAATTGAATGTCCATCCGCGAGGGTGTATTTGTTCCTGCTGCATGTCTATAGCCGAATAACGGAGCTTGTATCTTTTTATTCTCTTTATTTCTCCATTACATTTCAGCATGTCTGGAAAGAGTTTTTTCTCGATTCCTTCAATCACAGAAGGAGTCAGAAACTGCTGGCTATAGGTTTTCCCATCACGAACGGCAGTCCATGGTTTGATAAAACCGAACTTCCCAATATATTTCACAACGTATAACATATTAACTATCAATAAATTGAACCAAATCCAATACCTGTAGAATTTCCGATACCCACATTCCAAGCAAAAGCTTTTGTTTCAGGTTTACCTTCTATTATTACAGGACATAAATTTGCACGATTATATATTCCTCTGTATTTCAACATTTTTGTTTTCTTATTCTGATAATCTAAATCAAAACGAATATCCAAAGATTTATCATAAGGTAATCCTGCCAATTCCATTTTATGATGTAACGTATGTACCATTAACCCATTCGCTTCTTCATCATTAAACGTATATTGTTTTGTTACTTGAAATTTCGAATTTGAATTTTTTATAAAAATAGGGCTACCCAAATAAAAGAAATTACGATTTGACAAATCAGGAGTTTCTTCTATTATAACATCCGATACAGCCATTCCAAAAAACATCACAGGATTATCCAATATATTTTTTACAATCTGCTTAATCCTACTCTCGTTATAGAAACTGATAAACCATGTAGCACCTTCCGAAAATGTCAAACCATTTTCTATTTTCTTACCATGATGCAACCATGAGAACGAATAAAGTGACAATGTCCCATGTTCTTCATTATTGCTTCCTAACCATTTATGCAAAATTCCTACCAATTTTTGCTGATAATCAAATGTTACTAAACTATCGTTAGGGGTAGTCTTTAAATGTATTCTCATATATCTTACAATATTTTTAATTCCACATTCATGTTCAGCTTCAAGAAGTCGGCATCACACAAGCCTTCGGCTATGCTTCTGCGGCAGATTTCATCACATCGGCCGGGCTTGTCATCAAACGGATAGGCGCCCCAACCGTCTTCTATCTTGTTTGGGTTTATCACATCATCAAAAAGATGATTGTAATACGCTTCGGTTATCACACCCAAGTCTTTCGCACGATGAACGATAGCGGCGACAGAAATGCCGTATATCGTTTTCAACTCTGTCAATTCTTCTAAAGCAAACGCCGAGCGTTTCTTCCCTATATGGCAGAAGAAAGCCTCTTTCGGGAAAAGTAACGCTGCCGCAAAACGGTTACAAAGACGTTCCTTCATTTTTTCTGTACAATCCTCCAATTCAGTGAAAAGAATATGAGCCAACTCATGCAGGGCAGTAAAACGTTTCCGGTCTACCTTCACATCTTTTCTCAATGCGATGAAAGGAATTTTCTGATTCGCCCATCCGCTTACTCCGTCAAGGCCTTCCTCCATATCGAACTCTATCACTTTGATGCCCGCACGTTCTAACATACGGCAGATGTATGGAATAGAATCAATGCCAAGTTGCCATTTTTTCCGGATAAACAGAGCTGCTTCTTCCATGCTTTCCATCGTCGCTGGATAATCTTTAGGAAAAGGAGAACGGAATATTGAAGACAAGCCTAACCTTTTTTCAACACCTAAATACTTTTCCAAACAATATATAATGTTGTTTTTAACTGCCGACTCAATCTTGGCTGGCATATTTTGCCCGCGTCTGAAATTCCAACTTGCTGTCACATACACAGACGACGGTACAGATTCACGCAAATCAACCCCATAAATCTTCGACAAAGCTGAAAGCACTGCAGGAGACGGAGCCATAAGCCCACGCTCGTATTTCGAAATAGCTTGTTTGGTAACCATTCCGCCTAATTTTGCAGCCACTTCATCAAGTGTCAACCCCTGCATTGTCCTTAATATTTTTAATCTATTCATAATGCGTTCAAGTACAATATATTTTTCAGTTTACAAATATATAAAAGTTTATAGAATTAATCAACCGTTCAAGAGCTGTTTCTTAACTGTTTTACAACATAAGCACTTACATTTCTACAAAAAAGCAAAGGCATGTGAAATGAGTATGTGAAACACCCCATTGCACATGCCTTTTTATGGCATCTTATGAATATTTCTATATTTTAGGAGAATACAATGTGATTTTAAATGGTTAACAATCTGTTTCCTGCTAGCTCCCTTTTACGGTTTCCGTCCCAAAACCGTACGGTTTTCGAACCAAGAACGTACGGTTTCCGAACCAAAAACATACGGTTTTGGGACGGAAACCATAAAAGGGAGGCATTTGCAAAGATAATGCAACCCAGCCTCGAAGTTAAATGTATCGGGGTTTATTTAAATACCTCTCCTTCAACTGAACAACAGCATCACATTCAGCACCGAGACCACGATAGCGATGGTGTAGAGCACGAAGGTGCTCCAACGGGAATTGGCGTACTGCCCCATTACACGGCGGGAGGAAGTAAGCCCTACTTGAAGAAAGACGGTGAAAGGAAGCTGCACGCTCAATGCCATTTGTGAGATAATCAGCCCTTGGAAGGGGTCGCTGATGAAGAAGATAATCAGCAAAGCGACTCCTAAAGAGAGCAAGATACCTACACGGGAGTGTATATCCTTGATGTGATAGGACTCGCCGAACATGCCGGCGAAGATAGAACCTGCTGCCATACCGCTGGTAACGGTAGACGAAAGTCCTGCCATCAATAATGCCAAAGCAAAAATAGTACCCGCCTGACTGCCCAACAAGGGATCAAGCAAGGATTTGGCTTGTTGCAACTCTTCCACATGTACGCCATTCGCAAAGAACGTAGAGGCAGCCAAGAGAATCATCGCGCTATTTATCGCCCAACCTACACCCATTGAGAACAACGTATCGTAGAACTCATATTTCAGCAGGCGGCGGATAGAACGCTCGTCTCCTTTATTATATTCGCGGCTCTGTACTACCTCCGAATGTAAGAAGAGGTTGTGCGGCATCACCACCGCACCTAATACACTCATAATAATGAGCAGGCTGCCTTCGGGAATGCTTGGCACCACCCATGAACGAGCCGCCAAATGCCAGTCGATATCTACCAAGAAGAGTTCGTAAAGGAAAGAAAGCCCGATGACGGACACAAAACCGATAATGGCACGCTCGATGCGTCTGTAGGAATTGGTGAATAACAAGATGATGACCAATACCGTTGTTATTAAAGCACCCCAAACAATAGGCATTCCCAACAACATCTGCAAGGCTATGGCTCCTCCCAATATCTCGGCAAGCGATGTGGAGATAGAGGCAAGTACCGCACTGCCCAATATAGGGCGAGACAACCAGCGAGGCGCATACTTCTCGGCAGCCTCACTCAAACATAGACCGGTTACGATGCCCAGGTGTGCCACGTTATGCTGGAGCACGATAAGCATTACCGTAGAGAGTGTAACTACCCATAACAGCGTATACCCGAATTCTGACCCTGCAGCAAAATTCGAAGCCCAATTGCCCGGGTCGATAAACCCTACCGTCACCAACAATCCGGGACCGATATACTTGAAGAAGTCCAACCCGCCCAAATACCGCTGGTGGTCCTTCCGCCTTAATTCATTGAGTAATTTCGTTAGCATAATAGTATGTATTTGTTATTCACCACAGATTACACAGATTTAATTGATTATGAATAAATAATGGTGTATTATAGTGGCTACACTTTTAATAATTTAAATCTGTGTCATCTGTGGTGTTCTTCATTCGTCTTCAAAAACAAAATCCAGCTTCAGTTGGTTCTCGTCCGTCTTCCGCTTCGGTTTGGGAAGCAAGAGGCGGCGCACGCCTTGCGGTCCCAATTCGTGGATGGTCTTTTCGGGCAGTTCGTGGCACGTGATGAAGTAACGCGCCTTTTTCATCACCGCCCCCATCTGCTTCAACTCGTAGAAACCGATGCGGGAGAAACGGCGAGACATCACAATCATCTTCGCCGACTTCACCCCGATGCCCGGCACACGGAGCAACATCTCGTAATCAGCCGTCTGGATATTAACAGGAAAGAACTCGGGGTGCTTTAACGCCCATGCCAGCTTGGGGTCTATTTCCATATCGAGGTCGGGCGAAGCGTCGTCTACCAATTCGTCTACCGTAAACTGATAATACCGCAAGAGCCAATCTGCCTGATAGAGACGGTTCTCGCGCACCAGCGGAGGCTGTTTCAGGAGTGGCAGACGCTTGTCGTAAGTATTGACCGCCACATATCCCGAATAATACACCCGCTTCATGGTGGGCTGGCGGTAGAGTGCCGAAGATACCCGGAGAATGTCCTTGTCCGTCTCGCTCGTAGCACCCACTATCATCTGCGTGCTCTGCCCTGCCGGCACGAAACGCGGTGCATGGCGGTGGCGTTTGCGCTCTTCCGCACTCTCCAACACCCCTTGCTGGATATAGCGCATCGGCAAATAGACGCTCCGGTGGTCTTTCTCCGGAGTCAAAAGCTTCAAGTTCTTTTCGGTAGGGATTTCCAAGTTCACACTCATACGGTCGGCATAAAGTCCGGCTTCGTGTACCAGTTCTTCACTTGCTCCGGGAATGCTTTTCAGGTGGATATACCCATTGAAACGATGCTTCAAGCGGAGGTCTTTCGCCACCCTTGCCAAGCGTTCCATGGTATAATCGGGATTACGCACTACGCCCGAACTCAAGAACAATCCCTCGATGTAGTTGCGCCGGTAGAACTCCATAGTCAAGTCGACCAGTTCGGTCACCGAAAGCGTGGCACGCGGAATGTCGTTGCTCACCCGGTTGATGCAATAGGCACAATCGTAGATGCAATAATTGGTCAGCATGATTTTCAGCAACGAGATGCACCGTCCGTCTTCGGCAAAGCTATGGCAGATGCCGATACCGCCCACCGTATTGCCCACGCCTCCTTTCGTATTGCGGCGCACCGTGCCGCTCGATGCGCACGACACATCGTATTTCGCCGATTCGGCAAGCACTTTCAACTTATGTAACACCTGTTCGTTCATTCCAGCTTAAAGCGCATAACAAAATGTACTTTGCTATGGTAAATATCGATTCATTTTAATCTGCTACTTATTCACGTCAATACAAATCCCGTGTCCGGATATCATCGCTCCAGTGATGGTCTTTCGGGAAAGGTTGTTCGCTCCAGGCTTTCTTGCTGGTCCAGTCCTGAGGCGCATCGGTCCAGAAAGCATCCGATGCGGGAAGTCCTAACGGAAGGAAGGCAAGCGAAGTCATATAAAGGCTTCCGTTATTGGTGTACCAATCGGCAATGTTAGGCTGGCGGCCCGTAAATCCGATAGTAAGGAAGCCTCCTTCGTTAAAGTTGTTTCCCGAAGCAAACATCCGTTTCAATACCGCGGTCAATCCACAACGCACTTGAGCCGGAGTAACCCCAGCCGGCAATTCCTTGTACCATGCCATAAGCGCCAAAGGCTGCATCGTTGCCATCCGATAAGGAATCGAGCGTCCGAATACAGGGAAAGTTCCTTCCGGAGAAATGAAGCGTTCCAATATCAAGCTAAACTTCTGGGCACGTTTCAAGGCACGCTGATAGTATTTGGGGTAATCCAGGCGCGAATGCTTATCGGCATCTATCAGCGCATCAAGAGTTTCGAGGTACATGGGGTGAAACACATAGCTGCTATAATAGTCGAACGCAAACGAAGGTCCGTCTGCATACCAGCCGTCTCCTGTATACCATTCTTCCACTTTACGGATAGCCGAATTGATGCGATAGATATCGAACGGTGCTCCGGCTTTAGCCAAGAAGCTTTCGATAGTCGCCGAGAAAAGCAACCAGTTGGTATAAGGCGGGTCGATGCGTCGAAGCTGGGTGAACTCTTCAATATAGCGTTTCTTAGTCGTTTCGTCTAAAGGCATCCACAATTGGTCGAATGCGCGCAGGAAGCTTTCGGCTACGTATGCCGCATCCACCAAGGGTTGTCCTTCATTGCGCCACAATAAGTAATCGGGAGAATTGGGGTCTACCGCATTTGTATATGCCTTCAATGCCCATTCACGCAATTGTTTGCGCATGGCTCCTTCTTCGGTATCATCATCGGGCAAGGTTAACCACGGAGCGATACCTGCCATCAGGCGTCCGAAGCACTCCATATAAGTCACCCGCTTGTCGCGTCCGTCCCATGTCGGGCTTACTTCCACTTGCATGTTCTTTTGGAGTTCTCCCTTCGCCATATTGCTCAATACGGGTTCAGCCATTTGATAAGCGAGCCGGCACCAGTAAGCCCGGTCGGGTTGAGTATCAGCTTCCAAATAACGCACATATTCGCAAGCTGCCAAGAGGAATGCGCCTACACCGAAGTTAGCCGTAGACTTCGCGTCTACTACCTGACCCGGTATCGCCTTTTCGCCAATGGGCTGAACATAACCTACCGAACCGTCTTTTTGCAAAGCCTTTTCCGGCAGGTATTTCCATGCCTTCTGAATGACGGGCATATAGGTTGCTTCATTCAAATAACCGTGATTTACTCCCCACAACATGCCGTAGGTAAAGAAAGCGGTTCCGCTTGTTTCCGGTCCGGGAGCATGTTCAGGGTCCATCATGCTTCGGGTCCAATAGCCTTCGGGTTGTTGGATAGCCGCAACGGCTTTCGCCATTTTTTGGAACTTTTCTACAAAGAAAGCACGGTGCTCGTAATCTTCGGGCAAGTCTTTCAATACTTTAGCCAGACCAGCCAATACCCATCCGTCACCTCGTGCCCAAAAGTCTTTTTTCCCGTTCAGGCTTTTGTGTTTCGGATATACATACTTCGCGTCACGATAGTACAGGTTCTCGTCTTTATCGAACATGATGCTATCCGAGTAAAGCAGGTATTCATACAATTTCTCTAAATAGAGAGGATTATGGGTAATCTTATAAAGCTTGGTCATGACCGGCATCACCATGTACAGACCGTCGCTCCACCACCAATAATCACGGTTTGGAGTGCTCATCTCGTATTCCATCACTTCACGTGCCCGGCGGATTTTATAATCATCCGGGTCGAGCATATACAGGTCGGCGTAGGTCTGGAAGCAAATCTGATAATCGCCGAACAATACATACTCATCACTCTCTCCATACGAATATTTCCATTCTGCGCGGTTATTGCTCTTTGCGCCTTTCCATTCGTTATGTTTCGCCCATGCTTCGGAATAAGCACGGTAAGCCTCATTTCCGGTCAGGAAATAGGCTTCCATATTTCCGGTATGATAAGCCGCATTGTCCCAGAAGGAACGCACTTCGGGCGAATTAGTCGCCTGCCAATGCTGATTGACCTTATCAATGATTTTCCGCACTTGTTCTGCTTCGGTAGGCTTGGCAAGCGCACTCGCGAAAGGCAATAAAGTGAGCAAAAACAATACGGTTTCTTTCCATATTTGTTTCATGGTCATTATTGGTTTTAAGTTAATAATTCCGTTTTTTATCGCATCGGGCTGCATCGTCCGATTCATACGGCTGTATCGGGCAACTCACCCGCATGCGTCGGGCTACGCAACCGTATGTATTTTTTATAGCACACAGATGAACTCTACTTCGTATCTACTTCTAACACATATACCGGTGTAGGAGCTTTATCAACGGTCTTCTCTCCGTCTCCCTGATAAGTGGTCTGGACGAAAAGATGCAAGCGTTTTTGTTGTTTCCAGAGTTCCGTATCCAAGCTGGGTTCCCACGCTTCTACCGGGAAATCGGTCAGGTCTTTCACCTTCCACTCGCCTTGTTTCAAGTCCTTGGTATATGCCATGGAAACTTTGCTTCCCCTTTCGGCATCCCGGAAGACAAAGTATGCCTTGTTTCCGTCTACCACGATACGCGGGCGGGCAATGGGTATCATCTTCGTACCTCCGCCTTTCAGGGAAAATGCCAATGTACGTTCCACCACCGGACGCATCTGCCATTGTTTCCCGTCGTTCCATACGACCCGGTATTGCGGAACATCCGAATCCGCTTCCCGCCAATAGGTCATGATGTAAGGATGCCCGTCGGCATCGGTACACATGCTGGTTTGGTTAATCAACTCACTATTCTGAGGAATGCGCCATGCATATTCGGCATTGTCCTTGCGGATAGGAAGCGTGTATTTCTCACCCGTAGATTTATACCACGTTTTTCCTCCATCGGGCGAACTGGCATAGCACAAGTCATGATTGGTCTCCACCAACCACGTTTCCCGCCATACCCATGAAAGATGAATCGTACCCTTCTCGTCTACATAGAGTTGCCAATAGGCATTGCGTTGCCCTTCCCCGTCTATCAGGATGTCCTGCACTCTTTCCCACTTATGGGTATCGAGGTCATAACGGTTCATAATCAGGTTTCCCCGTCCCGAAGCTCCCGAACGGTACACGAATATCAAGTCTCCTTCCGGCATCTTATAAAACTCCGGATAGGTCACATCCTGCTCATCTGTACCGGTCATTGCTTCTTTAGGACCCAATTCCAATGAACCGGGCTTTAGGCTTCGGCAATAATTGAGCGGATGCCCATGATGATCGAAAGACACATGGATGTAACCTTCGCCATCCACCATCATACTGATAACATTGTGTGCGTCTGCCACATTGCCCTTATATTGAGAACGTTGCAAGGTCCAGTCAGATTTGTTCAGTTTCCGTTTCCCTAATACCAAATAGCCTTCGGGGTCATAATAAGAGATGTATTGCACATCTTCATCGGTCACTAACGAACTATTCCGGAAAACCGTTGTATTGACCGAGGTATTGCTATATCCTTCGCCTACTTGAACCAGCTGAGGGTATGCCATGCTATATCCACATAAGAACAAGAGCAGGAATAAGAGTTTACGTTTCATGTTCGCTTTCTTTTTTTATGTAGTTCAATTTTTTATTGCAATATTCGCAAGTTTTTCTGACTTCTGCAAATAATCTATTTGAAAACATCAGGGAAGATGACACCCGCCAACCGGTAATACATTTCAGAATATCCCTACGCCCCTGTCTTATGGCAAAAAAGAAGGAACCAAGAAGCCTCTAACTTCTCAACTCCTTCTCTTAATTCTTCCTAATTCCTTATGAATATTACCTCATCTCGAATGTATGCATTGAATGGGGATCCAGTGTAGCGTTTAGATAACGTTTCCCGATTTGCAAAGTCAAGGATTGTTCTTTGTCTTGGAAGTTTCCAGCCATAACCACCCATTTCCCTTCTGGAGTCCGCACTGCCAAGACCGGTTTCTTATCCTCGCCTTCCGGCTTGTATGCTATCACTTCCGTTCCTGCACCAATATAATGGGCATAATGCTTTACGGCATAATATTCAGGCGTATAAGTAAATGTCCGTGCCTTCGAGTCTACACGGATCAACGCATTTTGCTTCCAGCCCCAAGGGCTTTCACCGTTATCGGTCAGGATGAAATTCCAGAATGTATATTCCTTGCATCCATTGCCCAGGTAATGGTTTATCATTTCGAATGTATGTTCTCCTGCTTTCCAGTCGAAGCTTCCCCAGCCGCATTCGCTTTCCGAACAGATGTAATCCCATTCGGGATGTTGTTGACGGATAGAAGGAAGCACTTCTCTTCCTTCCCATTGGAAAGCCATGCCGCTGATATAGGCTTGAAGTTCTTTGTCGGCAATGATTTTCTCCACATGGTCTTGACGGTTTGTATTGAATGTGCCCAAGTACAATTTCACTTCGGGATGCAGACGTTTGAGAGTCGGTCCGAGGTATTCTTTATTGAAACGGATAGTTCCTTCTGCCGTCCATGCACATCCGGGATAAGGCGTATAGCTGTATGCCTCGTTTTGGTAAATCACCATGTCGATAGGGATTCCTTGCTCTTTATACGCGTCAATGAACTTGCAGAAACTATTGGCATAGGTTTGCAAATAACGCGGGTCTTGTATCATATAGTCTGTTGTTGCCAGCTGGCGGGGGAATTTTCCGTTTCGTTCGCCCGTCAACTTCATTTCATCAGGGTCTGCCTTTCCGCCTATGTTCCCATAGAGCAGGTAATCCAATTGGGGCGAAAGGTTGTTATATTTGCTGCTCAATACAGGGTAGTCACCATGTATTTTCATCCAACTGGGTGGAGACCAAGGAGATATCCAGAAGGTCAGTTCCGGATTATACTTCTGAGCCGCACGTATGAAAGGGATAATCGCCTGTTTGTCGCGGTCGATGTTGAAATAACGCAACTCGAAATCGCCTTCCACTTCATCGCAACTATACCAAGAGCGGGCATAATCGTTTGCTCCCATAGAAATGCGTCCACGGGTGATGCGCAAGTCACCTTCGGGCGAAAATACGTTGTGTAATATTTCATCCTGTTCGTTGCGGGTCAGCACACCAAGTGCATCCCAGTCTAATTCATTAAAGGTGGTTCCCCATGCCTTGAACGTGACAATCTTTTCATTTCCGTTTACTGTCAGGTCAACCGTACCGGTAGGCTTACTTTGGAGACTGATTTTTGCCTGTTGCCAGACATCCCCTTCTGTACTGCTTATCCAGTTGTAACTTTGGGCATTTGCCCCTATTGCGGCAAGCATAAGGAAAGCACCGCAAAAAGAAATTGGTTTGAGTTTGGTCTTCATGGAATAGGTTCGTTATAAGGTTATTATTTTGTGATTATAAACTTGTTGGAAGCAGGCTCAGCTTCAGGCTGTTCGAGCCTTTTATCAGAATCGTGAAGCCTTCGGGCTTGTTTTGTTCCAAGGCTTTCTTTACTTCGTCTACGTTATTAAAATGTTCGTATGCCGAAGTGGCTTTGGCAAATTCCGGACCTACTAATAGCACACGTTCGAAACGATATTCGTCTAAGAGACGGATAATTTTCTGGTGTTCTATCAAACTGGCTTCGCCTAATTCCCGCATGTCGCCTAAAATGACCATTTTAGGGCTTGCCTTTATCTGACGGAAGTTTTCCAGTGCCGCCGTCATGCTGGTGGGGTTGGCATTGTAGGCATCTACTATCAGTTGGTTATGTCCGGTGTCTACCAGCTGGGAACGGTTATTTTGAGGCGTATATTCGGATAAAGCTTGGCAAATGTCTTCGGCTGCAACTCCGAAATATGTGCCTACGGCGATGGCCGCCAGCGCATTGTCGAGGTTATAAGAACCGATGAGGCGGGTCTGTACTTGATGTGTGTGTTCGCCTGAAGTCCATTCGAAGGCGAGGAAAGGAGAGCAAGACGTAAGTTTTCCGCTTATGAAAAGTCCGGGTGTCTGTCCGTAGCGTATGCAATTCAATCCGTGGGCGATGCCGTTCAGATACGGGTTCTCGTTTTGGATAAAGACGGTAGCATTGCCTTTCTCGCGCAGATAATCATACAATTCACCTTTGGTCTTGATGACTCCCTCGAAGGAGCCGAAGCCCAATAAGTGGGCTTTGCCTACGTTGGTAATCAGTCCGTAATCCGGTTCGGCAATGTGTACCAGTGTGTTGATTTCGCCCGGATGATTGGCTCCCATTTCTACTACTGCCATTTGGTGCGCTTTCGTTAGGCGTAGCAAGGTCATGGGGACGCCGATGTGGTTGTTCAAGTTGCCTTGGGTGAACAAGATGTTGTATTTTTTGCCTAGCACGGAAGAAACCAATTCCTTGGTTGTTGTCTTTCCGTTTGTGCCCGTGATGCCGATGACAGGTGTTTTCAGTTGTTTCCGGTGGTAGTTTGCCAGTTGCTGGAGTGCCTTCAGGCAATCGTCAACCAAGATGCACCGTTCGCCGGCGTATTCCGCCTCGTCTACTACCGCATACCGGCAGCCTTTTGCCAATGCCTGTGCGGCAAAGGCATTGCCGTTGAATGTTTCGCCTTTCAGGGCAATAAACATCGAGCCTTCCGGGCAACGGCGGCTGTCTGTGGTCACCGTCCCGCACTCTAAAAACCGATTGTATAGTTCTTCCAATTCCATTGCTTGCTTCTTTTATTTATATAGGTACAAATGTAGCAAGAATAAAGTGAACGCGAAAGTGATGGAGAGAAAAAACATTATCCAATCCTTGCGTATTTCCATAAAAGCATATATATTTGTGATATCAAAATAATATCATATTAAATGCATGCTTATGGAAACGAAAGAAACACTTTTTAAGGGATTTAAGATGAACGGATTCGCTATGCTGTTCATTCATTTGGTAATTGTCAGTGGTGCCATTGCGGCCTGTTTCATACAGGGAAGCGAAGCGATGTGTGGAGTAGGAACGTTGCTTGCTGTCGTATGGTGCATCTTGTTTGCAGGTTATATGCAGCTGGAACCCAACGAAGCACGCGCCATGGTGTTTTTCGGGAAATACAAAGGTACATTCAAGGAGACCGGATACTTTTGGGTCAATCCTTTCCTCAACAAGAAAAAACTCTCGCTCCGCGCGCGTAACCTCGATGTGGAGCCCATTAAGGTAAACGACAAGATAGGCAACCCCATCCTCATCGGGCTGGTATTGGTGTGGAAACTGAAAGATACCTACAAAGCCATGTTCGAAATCGATTCGCAAACGATGGCATCGAGCGGGAAAGAAGCGGCTGCCAGTGCAGGCAATGCCATAGCCGGCCGCATGAACGCGTTCGAGAATTTCGTGAAAATACAAAGCGACGCCGCTTTGCGCCAAGTGGCAGGGCAATATGCCTACGATGATAACGAAGGCGAGACAAACGGGCTGACCCTGCGCTCGGGGGGCGAGGAAATCAACGAACAATTGGAACAGAAGCTCAACGAGCGCCTTGCCATGGCAGGGATGGAAGTGGTGGAAGCACGCATCAACTACCTGGCATACGCTCCCGAAATCGCCGCCGTCATGCTCCGCCGCCAGCAGGCTTCTGCCATCATCAGCGCACGCGAGAAAATCGTGGAAGGAGCCGTATCCATGGTGCGCATGGCACTCGACAAGTTAGAGAAAGACCAGATTGTGGAACTGGACGACGACAAGAAAGCCGCCATGGTGAGCAACCTCTTGGTCGTATTGTGTGCCGACGAATCCGCCCAACCGGTACTGAATACCGGCGCGCTGAACCATTAATCCGCTGATACGAATCCTATGGCCAAGAAAGAAAGTACGACAAAAAGCTTTGTCCTGCGAGTGGATGCGGAAACGATGGATGCCATAGAGAAATGGGCTGCCGATGAGTTCCGCAGCACCAACGGACAACTGCAATGGATCATTAACGAAGCCTTACGCAAAAGCGGGAGATTGAAGAAGAAGAAATTTCTTCCGCAGACGGAAGAAAAGCAAGAAGAATGACGGGTAAATGTTGCAGAGACGATGTGCACGTCGTCTCTGCTTTCCGTGGGCGCATCCGGACGGGCGAACCGCCCCTGCAAGTTTAACTGCTACACTTTACTGAACTATGGACTGCAAGGAGAAAAACATTTGGGGAATCGTGATCCAGACGCTGGTCGCCATCCTTACCGCTATCGGTACGGAGTGCTCTCGTGCCGTTAAACAATTGAATTTCATTCAAAGCGGATGGAGCGTGCCGGATGGATGCGGCTGACAAGATAAGACGGGCCGACCAGCATCAGGATGGAAACGAGCAGCGTGCCGACATTGAGCAGCAGCCACACCCAAACATCCAGTTCGACGGGCACGGCGTCGATGTAATAAACGGCAGGGTCGAGCTTGACAACACGGAAGAAATACTGCACGGCGCAACACGCAAGTGCCGCTGCATTGCCCCATAGCATCCCTTTCCGGATAAGGAAGAAAGCAAACGAAAGGAAAACCTTGCGCACAGACGTGTTGTCGGCTCCTAGCGCTTTCAGCACCCCAATCATGTTGGTGCGCTCTAATATGATAATAAGGAGTCCGGAAATCATCGTGAACCCCGCCACCCCTGTCATCAGAATCAGGATGACCCATACGTTGACATCCAGCAAGTCGAGCCAGGCGAATATCTGCGGATACACTTGTTCGATGGTTTGTGCGTAATACTTGCCGCCATAGCGGTCTGACTTCCCGTCTAGGCAGGAAAGCACCTGCTCGCCAGCCGCGTCCAGCGACGCATCGTCCGCCACCCGTATTTCCAGTCCGCCCACTTGCTCTGGCTTCCAGTTATTAAGGCGCACTACCGTGCGGAGGTCGGTCAGCAGGAACAAATCGTCGTACGAAGAAAAGTTTGTCTGGTAAATGCCCGCTACCGTCAAGCGGCGGGCGCGGATATTGCCTTCTAGGTAATAGGTGTCCAGCTTGTCGCCCACCCCTATGTGCAGACGGCCGGCTATCGTTTTCGAAACCAAGACTTGCCCTGAAGAAACCGAATCGGTGAAATGCGGTATCCTGCCTTCCACCAAGTGGCGGTGCAGGAAAGCGGTGTCGTATTCTTGGGCGATGCCTTTCAGTACGATGCCTTGAAAATTGTCGGATGTCATAATCATACCCGGCTTGGTGGCATAGCGTTGCACGTGTCTTACGTTCGGAACAGCTCGCAACACCGCCACTAGGCTGTCGTCGCCCACGACAGGAGAGGCTTGATACGACTGGGCCTCATCCAGGCTGGTCACGATGATGTCTGCTCCCAACCCGATGACCTTATCGCGCACTTCTTGCTTGAATCCGATGACTACTGCCACCGAAATAATCATCACGGCAAGCCCGACGGCGATGCCCGCCATGGCGATGCGCACGGCAGGTGCCGACACGTTCTTGCCTCCTTCCTTTGCTTGGTAAATGCGGTGGGCTATAAAAAGTTTCCAGTTCATGGTCAGTCGTCTACACGTCCGGGATATGCTTCGAGCGCCTTGCGGAGCACGAACAGCGCGCGCACCAGGTCTTCTTTCTTCAAGACGTACGCCAGGCGCACTTCGTTTCTTCCCGCGCCGGGCGTGGTATAGAATCCTGCCGCCGGAGCGAGCATCACGGTCTCGCCTTCGTAATTGAAGTCGCTCAAGCACCAGGCGCAGAACTTCTCGCTATCGTCTACCGGCAATTTGGCTACGGTGTAAAAAGCGCCCATCGGAATAGGTGAATAGACTCCCGGTATGCGGTTCAGCCCGTCGATGAGGCACTTGCGGCGTTCTACGTATTCGTCGTACGTCTCGCGGGTGTATTCTTCCGGCGCGTCCAATGAGGCCTCCGCCGCTATCTGCCCTATCAGGGGAGGGCTGAGTCGCGCTTGGCAGAATTTCATCACCGCCTTGCGCACTTCCTCGTTCTTGGTTATCAGCGCGCCGATGCGGATGCCGCACTCTGAGTAACGTTTCGACACGGAGTCTATCAGCACCACATTCTGCTCGATGCCTTCCAAGTGGCAGGCGGAGATATAGGGGGAACCGGTATAGATGAATTCACGGTACACTTCGTCGGAGAAAAGGAACAAATCGTATTTCTTCACCAAGTCGCGTATCTGGTTCATCTCGCGGCGCGTATAAAGATACCCAGTGGGGTTGTTCGGATTACAGATCAGGATGCCTTTCGTCCGCTCGTTTATCAGTTCTTCGAACTTCTCCACTTTCGGCAACGAAAAGCCTTCGTCTATCGTAGTGGTGACCGTGCGTATAACCGCGCCCGCCGATATGGCGAACGCCATGTAATTGGCATACGCCGGTTCGGGCACGATGATTTCATCGCCCGGATTCAAGCAACTCATAAAAGCGAACAATACCGCTTCCGACCCTCCTGTGGTGACGATGATGTCATCCGCGTTCAGGTTAATGTCATACTTCTTATAATATCCTACCAGCTTCTCGCGGTAGCTGCGGTAGCCTTGGCTGGGGCTGTATTCGAGCACCGTACGGTCGATATTGCGAATCGCATCAAGGGCCGCTCGCGGAGTAGGAAGGTCAGGCTGGCCGATGTTCAGGTGATATACACGGATTCCTCTCGCTTTGGCGGCTTCTGCCAACGGCGCCAGTTTCCTGATAGGCGACTCGGGCATTTCAGTTCCTCTGATGGATATATGTGGCATACAAACAAAAATTTAAAAATATGTCCGCAAAGATAACCCGAAAGAACAAAATCCGCAAACATTTCCTGCGAAAATAAATGCCGTACTAACATTAAATAGCGGCTAAACTCTATCAAAAAACATAAAAACAGCGAGGAGTTTTAACAGGTTATCCGGAAAAAGTCCTATATTCGTCCGCGTTAATAACCGCTATCCTTTTAACTTAACTGATTATGGATTTATACTTACTCATATTCACCGCCGGGACATACAATGCCGAGCAAATATACGAAAGTCATAAGGAACTGTTTATTGCGTTGGAAAAGCATTTCACGCTTCACCTTGTCGACTATCAGAAAGCGGACAAGGTTCCTGCCAATGCCTATAAGATGGCCTTCATCGGAAGCGGAGGGGTAGAGGACAAAGTGATTCAGAACTTCAGCATTTTCCCGTATCCTGTCACATTGCTGGCCGACGGGCTGAACAATTCGTTGGCGGCATCGCTGGAAATATCCGCTTGTTTCGGATACAAGGACATGAAAGTGCGCATCATTCACGGCCCTGTCTCCGATATGGTGGGGCAGGTGTTAGCCCATCATCAGGCGTTCGCCGCCAAGCGTGCTTTGAAGGGCAGACGCGTCGGCGTAGTGGGAATCCCGGCACCGTGGTTGGTGGCAAGCCATGTCGATTACCTGTTGGCGAGCCAACGCTGGGGGGTGACCTACGTAGACATCCCCGTCGAAGAGGTGTACCGGCGTTTCTACTCAATCACCGACGACGAAATAGGCGTGGAGGCCTCTATTTTCGCCAACCGGGCGAAAGCCTGCCAAGACACGACTCCGGAAGCCCTGCTATGCTCTATGCGGCTTTACAAAGCGGTAAAGGACTTGTGCGTCTCGCAAAAGTTAGATGCCGTGACACTATCTTCTTATTCGTTCGTGGACAAGCTGAACACCACAGGTTGCCTGGCATCTGCCCTGTTGAATGACGAAGGAATACCGGCAGGTACGGAAGGCGACCTGCAGGCCATCATGACCATGCTGATGGTGCATGCGGTCATAGGGAAAACGTCGTTTATGGGAAACCCGTCGTTCATCGACCCCAGACGCAACGAACTGATTTTCGCGCATTGTTCTGTCCCTACTACCATGGTAGACGAGTTCATCATCCGCGACCACTTCGAAACGCACAAAGGCATTGCCTTACAAGGGCTGATGCACGAAGGTGATATCACCTTATTTAAATGCGGCGGAGAATGTTTAGACGAATATTACCTGTCGGAAGGGTACTTGGCTGAAAACACCAACCTCCTCACCGCATGCCGCACCCAGTTCCGGCTGAAAATGAATAAGCCCGTCAGCTATTTCCTAAACAATCCGTTAGGGAATCACCATATCCTGATACCGGGCAAGCATACCGAAGCCCTGCAGGAATTCATGCAGCAGAACCGGTGCAAACGGCGGGGGTAAGCCGAAAATAAATGCTTCTGCCTTATCCGTCATTCCAGATTTTAATGTACTTTTGCCGGGGAATAACGCAAATTTATCATTAACGTAAAAATACAGACATTATGATGCATAACTGGTTCGAGTGCAAAATCCGCTACGAGAAAGTGGCGGAAAACGGCATGAACAAGAAAGTGACAGAGCCTTATTTAGTGGATGCGCTGAGCTTCACCGAAGCCGAATCGCGCATCATCGAAGAGATAACGCCGTTCATCAGCGGAGAATTTACCGTGACCGACATCAAGCGCGCCAACTACAGCGAACTTTTCCCCTCGGAAGAAGAAGCCGCCGACCGGTGGTTCAAGTGCAAGCTCTACTTCATCTCGTTAGACGAGAAAAGCGGGGCGGAAAAGAAGACGGCGGCCAATATGCTGGTGCAAGCGGCCGACTTGCGCGATGCGGTAAAGAAACTGGATGAAGGCATGAAAGGCACCATGGCAGATTACGTGATTGCCTCGGTGGCGGAAACGGCTATCATGGACGTGTACCCCTATTCGGCGGAACCCGACGTGAAACCGGAATTTCCGGATGCGGACAAACGATAACAGTCGAAAAAAACAGATAAAAATGGACATTCAGACCAATTTAAAACAAGTGCTGGCCGGACTGCCCGTCGGCGTGCGGCTGGTAGCCGTATCCAAGTTCCATCCCGCTGAAGCTATCCGGGAAGCGTACGAAGCGGGACAGCGGATTTTCGGCGAAAGCAGAGAACAAGAATTGTCCGAAAAGCGAAAAGAACTACCTGACGACATCGAATGGCATTTCATCGGACACTTGCAGACCAACAAGGTGAAATACATCGCTCCTTACATTGCCTTGATACATGCGGCAGACTCGTATAAGCTGTTGGCGGAAATCAACAAGCAGGCGGCTAAACATAACCGCGTTATCCCTTGTCTGCTCGAAATACACATCGCGCAGGAAGAGAGCAAATACGGATTTACCCCCGAATCCTGCCGCGCCATGCTGGAAGAAGGCAAATGGAAACGATTAGACCATGTACGCATCGCCGGTATCATGGGCATGGCCACCAATACTGGCGACGAGGCGCAAATAGAGCAGGAGTTCCACACATTGAAGGCATTGTTCGACGAATGGAAACAAGCGTTCTTCGCCGACCGTCCCGGCTTCAAGGAAATCTCCATGGGCATGTCGCACGACTATCCCATTGCCGTACGTGCCGGAAGTACAATGGTGCGTGTGGGAAGCAAGATATTCGGAGATAGAGTTTACACCACTAATAACTAATACAATCATGGCACAACTGAAAACCTCATTTGCAGGGCTTGCGTTGGAAAACCCTCTTATCATCGGCAGTTCGGGATTGGCCGATAGTCCGGAAAAAATCAAGCGGCTGGAAGAAGCCGGGGCGGCTGCCGTCGTGCTGAAATCGGTATTCGAAGAACAAATCAGCGCGCAGGCAGGAAGCATGGACGGATACGGTTCACCCGAAGCCGACGGCTACTTGAATGCCTATATCCGCTCGCATGCGCTGGACAAACACATCGCGCTGGTTGAAGAGGCTAAGAAGATATGCTCCATTCCCATCATTGCCAGCATCAATTGCTACACTGACAACGAATGGACAGACTTCGCCAAGCTGATGGAAAAGGCCGGAGCCGACGCTTTGGAAATCAATATTCTCGCTCTGCAGACCGGCAAGGAATATATCCCCGGAAGCTTCGAGCAACGGCACCTCAGCATCTTGCGTCATGTGAAAAAGGAAGTGAAGATTCCGGTTATCATGAAATTAGGAAGCAACTTCACCAACCCGATTGCATTGATTGACCAACTGTATGCCAACGGCGCGGATGCGGCAGTGCTTTTCAACCGCTTCTGCCAGCCCGACTTCGACATCGAGAATCTGACTTTCTGCAATGCCCGCGTGATGAGTTCGGAATACGAACTTTCCGACCGTTTGCGTTGGACCGCCATCGCTTCAGCCTCCGTCCCGCAGTTAGATTATGCTGTCTCCGGAGGCGTGCACGATGGGAAAGGGCTTATCAAAGCGATTCTGGCAGGAGCTTGCGCCGTAGAAATCTGTACGGCGGTCTACCGGAACGGAGAGAAAATCATCCGAACCATGCTCGATGAATTGGTTCAATGGATGAATGGCAGAAACTTTGACAAGCTGGCGCAATTTAAAGGGAAGATGAACGCGCAAGCAGCCGGAGCCGTCAACCCGTTCGAACGGACCCAATTCATGAAGTATTACAGCGAGCACAAAGAATAATGCAGCTTAAGTAAAAACACAGAGGTGCAAAAGCGTAGGGGGGCATTTCGAAGACTTTGTGCTTTTGCACCTCTGCGTTTATCACACAAAGAAGAAAGAAATCGGCTTTTCCATTGCACATATAAGAATAAAAGGATATATTTGCACATTATCGCACGATTTGTGCATCAAACAAACCCGAAAATATGGAAAAAAGTTTCTTAGCTTTCATAGAGCAGAGCATCAAAAAGAACTGGGATTCTGATGCGCTGACCGATTACAAGGGTGCCACACTGCAATACAAAGACTTGGCACGGAAGATAGAAAAGCTTCATATTCTGCTGAAAGAAAGCGGAGTACGCACAGGCGATAAAGTCGCTATCTGCGGCAGGAACAGTTCGCACTGGGGCGTAGCTTTTCTCGCCACATTGACCTACGGTGCGGTTGCCGTCCCTATCCTGCACGAGTTCAAGGCGGATACCATCCACAACATAGTCAACCATAGTGACGCACGCTTGCTTTTTGTGGGCGATATGGCATGGGAAAGCTTGAACGAAGCGGAAATGCCTAACTTAGAAGGCATCATCCTGATGACCGACTTCACTTTACTGGTATGCCGAAGCAAACAATTGGAATATGCGCGCGAGCACCTGAACGAACTGTTCGGCAAGAAGTTCCCCCGCAATTTCCGGAAAGAGCATGTGTCTTACCGCCGTGACGCCGAAGAAGAACTGGCCATCATCAACTACACATCGGGCACCACCAGCTTCTCGAAAGGCGTGATGCTCCCTTACCGTTCTCTTTGGTCGAACACACAGTTCGCCTTCGAAGTGCTCCCCCTACAGCCAGGCAACCGGGTAGTCTCCATGCTGCCGATGGCGCATATGTACGGGCTTGCTTTCGAATTCCTTTACGAAATCTGTTGCGGATGTCATGTCTATTTCCTTACCCGCATGCCCAGCCCGAAGATTATCGCGCAAGCGTTTACCGATGTAAAGCCGCACATCGTCATTGCCGTTCCGCTCATCATCGAGAAAATCATCAAGAAAGGCGTTTTACCTAAGACGGAAACCCTCAAGATGAAAATGCTGATGAAGCTGCCTATCATCAACAATAAAATCAACGAAGCCATACGCGAACTTTTGGTGAAAGGGTTCGGCGGGCAATTTTACGAAATCATCGTGGGCGGAGCCGCTTTCAACAGCGAAATTGAAACATTCCTGAAAGGGCTTGACTTCCCTTACACCGTAGGTTACGGTATGACCGAATGCGGCCCGATTATTAGTTACGAAGACTGGAAACGCTTCCGGCCCGGCTCGTGCGGCAAGGCGGCCCCACGTATGGAAATACGCATTGACAGTCCCGACCCGCACTACACCGTAGGCGAAATCTTGGTGCGCGGCGACAACGTAATGTTAGGTTATTACAAAAACCCGGAATCAACCGCTCAGGCTATTGACAAAGACGGCTGGCTGCATACGGGTGACTTAGGCATTATTGATACGGAAGGAAATCTCTTCATCAAAGGGCGAAGCAAGAATATGCTGCTCGGCCCGTCTGGGCAAAACATTTATCCGGAAGAAATAGAGGAACAGCTGAATAACCTGCCTTACGTAGGCGAATGCATCGTTATCCAGCAGAGCGACAACAAGTTGGCGGCCTTAGTCTACCCTGACTTCGAAACCGCATACGCACAAGGCATGAATGATAAAGACATCGAAACGAAGATGGAAGAAAACCGTGTCATGCTGAACGCCGCCCTTCCTTCCTATTCGCAAATATCCGAAATCAGAATTTATCCCGAAGAGTTTGAAAAGACTCCCAAAAAGAGCATCAAACGCTTCTTATACCAAGACGTGAAATAAAGAACTACGCATGAAACCAAACTCTATCATGGCAGGCATCTCGTGTGTCTGCCTGTTTTTCGCTACCATATTTCCTTTACAGGCGCAACCGGGCAACAGAAAAGGGTTGAAAAAAGGCGTCAATCTCGCATTAAACATCACCGATAAGAAAAAGCAACCCCCATGCACCTATCTGAACCTCGGAATCATCAGTAATTATAGTTATTTGAACGGTATCGGAATCAACGCCTTGTCCAGTGTCACACATTTCCATTCGAAAGGATTTCAGATAGCAGGACTCACCAACATCACCGGGCTGAATGCGGCAGGTTTCCAACTGTCGGGCATTGCCAATGTCACGGGCGGAAACGCAAGGGGCATCTTATGGAGCGGCTTGATGAATGTCAGTGGAAGAAATATAGACGGGGTCGCCTTGTCGGGCATTGGAAATATGAGCGGCAAGGACAACAGGGGATTCATTATCGGAGGGCTGATAAACGTCAACAGCGGAAATTCAGCGGGTGTGATGGTGGCGGGCATAGCCAGTGTCACAGGGAAAAACCAAAGCGGACTGATGCTCGGCGGACTAATGAATGCCAGCGGCGGCACATTAAGGGGAGTGCAACTGGCTTCTTTAGCCAATATAGCCGGTATGGCGAACAACGGTGTGCAAATAGCTGCATTGGGCAACATAACCGTAACCAACAGAGGAGTGCAGGCTGGCTTCTGCAATTATAGTGCTGAAAACAAAGGCTTGCAGATGGGCCTTGCCAACATAGCCGGAAAGGGGCATAAAGGTTTGCAGTTCGGACTTTTCAATCTAAGCGCAGACAGTCTTGCCCATCAAGTAGGGTGCATAAACGTTTCGCCCCGTACCCGTATCCAGTTGCTCGTTTCGAGCGGTAATCTGAACAAGGCCAACGTGGCGGTACGGTTCAAGAATAAATGCACTTATACAGAATTAGGAGGAGGCGCTTACTTCTTCAGTTCCGACCACGGCTTTTCCGCCTCCGCCTTTTATCGGGCAGGCGTCTATTACCCGCTTTGCCGCTGGCTGGATATCAGTGCCGATGCAGGCTATTATCACATTGAGACATTAGACAACGAGCACAAAGGCTACCCGGCACGCATCTACGCTTTACAACCACGGCTGAACTTGGAATTCCGGCTCAATCATAAAGTGGGATTTTTCGCTTCGGGAGGCTACGCTTGGACTCGCCAATACGGGCATAACCATACGTTTGGGCGTAAAGGAACATTCGAAGCGGGCATCGTGTTGTTTTAATTCTTTTGAAACAGATTCGCGACAAAATCAAATCTTTTTGTCAGATATATTAGGAGATAAACAATAATTCGCTATTTTTGCAAAAAACTATAAAAACGACAGTAAAACAGATGAAGGTAGCGATTATCAAATACAATGCGGGTAATATCTTTTCTGTAGATTATGCCTTACGCCGATTAGGGATAGAGCCGATTGTCACCGCCGATAAAGAAACCATTCTAAGTGCAGATAAGGTCATCTTTCCGGGAGTAGGCGAAGCGAAAACCACCATGGAATATCTTCAAGCCAACCGTTTGGACCGGCTTATAGTCAGTTTAAAGCAACCCGTGCTTGGCATTTGCTTGGGTATGCAGTTGATGTGCCGCCACTCGGAAGAAGGGAACGTGCCTTGTTTAGGCATTTTCGATACCGATGTGAAACGCTTCTGTCCCGAACGCCACGAAGATAAAGTGCCTCATATGGGATGGAACACCATTCGGTGCAAAGACAGGGCTTTGTTCCAAGGCTTCGATAAAGAAGAATTTGTGTATTTCGTACATAGTTTCTATGTTCCGCTGAATGGTTTCACAGCGGCACAGACCGACTATATCCTGCCTTTCAGTTCGGCTTTGCACAAAGACAATTTCTACGCCACACAATTCCATCCTGAAAAAAGCGGAAAAACGGGCGAACGCATCTTGCAGAATTTCTTAAACTTAACACACTGACACAGCCATGATTGAATTGATTCCTGCCATCGATATCATCGACGGAAAATGTGTGCGCCTGTCACAAGGTGATTACGCATCGAAGAAAATATACAATGAAAACCCGTTGGAGGTAGCCAAAGAGTTTGAATCCTACGGCATCCGCCGTCTTCACGTGGTGGATTTGGACGGTGCCGCCTCTCAACACGTGGTAAATTGCCGCACGTTGGAGCAGATTGCTGCACAGACTTCGCTGATTGTCGACTTCGGCGGAGGCATCAAGACCACAGGAGACATTGAAATCGCGTTCGAAAGCGGAGCGCAAATGGTTACCTTGGGCAGTGTTGCTGTAAAACATCCGGAACTGTTCGCCGAATGGCTGCAAACATACGGCAACGAAAAAATCATTTTAGGTGCGGATGTGAAAGACAACCGTATCGCCGTCAACGGCTGGAAAGAAGAAAGTCCGCAAGAACTGATGCCGTTCTTGAACGCTTATATAAATAAAGGAGTGACCAAGGTGCTTTGTACGGACATCAGCCGTGACGGTATGTTAAAAGGACCCTCACTCACACTTTACCGCAGCATCATGGAAACCCACCCCGAACTGCACCTGATAGCCAGCGGAGGCATCAGTTGCTTAGACGACATCCTGAAATTAGACGAGGCGGGGATTCCCGCCGTCGTATTCGGAAAAGCTATCTACGAGGGACGCATTACATTGAAAGACTTGAGCCGCTATCTGTAAAAATCAATAAAGGAGGAAACAGCATGTTAGCCAAACGCATCATACCTTGTTTAGACATCAAAAACGGACAGACCGTGAAAGGCACCAATTTCGTCAACCTGCGCGAAGCGGGCGACCCGGTAGAATTGGGAGAGTTATACAGCAGCCAAGGGGCGGACGAGTTAGTCTATTTAGACATCACCGCCAGCCACGAAGGACGGAAAACCTTCACAGACTTGGTGAAGAGAATCGCTGCGTGCATCAGTATCCCGTTTACCGTAGGCGGAGGCATCCACGAACTGAGCGATGTAGACCGTTTGCTGAATGCGGGAGCCGATAAAGTGTCGGTCAATTCGGCTGCCATCCGAACCCCGCAACTTATTGATGAAATAGCTCGGAATTTCGGCTCGCAAGTATGCGTGGTGGCCATCGACGCCCGCCAAACGGCGAAAGGATGGAAATGTTACCTGAACGGCGGACGGGTGGAAACCGAAAAGACCCTTTTCGACTGGGCGCACGAAGCCAACGAACGAGGTGCGGGAGAAATCCTTTTCACCAGCATGGATCACGACGGGGTGAAGAACGGCTATGCCAACGAAGCCTTGGCTACGTTGAGCAGCCGGCTGACTATTCCGGTCATCGCTTCAGGAGGCGCCGGCTGCAAACAACACTTCAAGGATGCTTTTACCGAAGGGAAGGCCGATGCCGCGTTAGCTGCCAGCGTATTCCATTTCGGCGAAATACCGATACCCGAATTAAAAGCCTACCTTCTGCATGAAGGAATCAATGTAAGAATTTAAATCATTTTACCCCACACATAAACCTGAACAGTAATGACAGAATTAGATTTCAATAAGACGGGCGGACTGATTCCAGCCATCATTCAAGACAGTTATACTCAAAAAGTATTGATGTTAGGTTATATGAACCAAGAAGCCTACGATAAGACCGTAGCGACTGGCAAAGTAACCTTTTACAGCCGGAGCAGGAAATGCTTGTGGACCAAAGGGGAAACAAGTGGAAACTATCTTGAAGTCGTATCCATGAAAAGCGATTGCGACAACGATACCCTGCTCGTCCAAGCACATCCCACGGGTCCGGTATGCCATACCGGCACCGACACCTGCTGGGGAGAGAAAAACGAACAAGACATCATGTTCCTGAAGGAACTGCAAGATTTCATTGACAAGCGCTACAAGGAAATGCCCGAGCATTCATACACCACCAGTCTATTTAAGTCGGGTGTCAACAAAATGGCACAAAAGGTAGGCGAAGAAGCGGTGGAAACCATTATCGAAGCCTGCAACGGCACCGACGAACGGTTGATTTATGAAGGAGCCGACCTGCTGTACCACCTCATCGTGCTGCTCACTTCGAAAGGGTACCGCATTGAAGACCTTGCGCGCGAATTGAAAGAACGCCATAGCGCAAACTGGAAAAAGCATTGACACATGATGCACGAAGAGGAAACGCTCATCCGGTACAAGGGAGTAGAAATCAACCAACAGTCACTCTGCGTACTTCATGATGTAGACTTCGATTTGCGTAAAGGCGAGTTCGTGTACATCATCGGCAAGGTAGGAAGCGGAAAATCAACCTTCCTGAAGACCATTTACGGAGAACTGGACATCGCTGGAGGAGAAGCTGAAGTGCTGGGATACGACCTGAAAAAACTGAAACAGAAACACGTATCTCCCTTGCGTCGCAGACTGGGCATCGTGTTCCAAGATTTCCAGCTGCTGACAGACCGTACCGTGCACGACAACTTAGACTTCGTGCTCCGCGCTACAGGGTGGAGGCAAAAAAGCGACATAGAAAACCGCATTGAAGAAGTGCTCCGGTTAGTCGGTATGGAAAACAAAGGCTATAAAATGCCGAACGAGCTTTCGGGAGGTGAGCAGCAGCGCATCGTCATCGCGCGTGCTATACTGAACAAACCCGAAATCATCCTTGCCGATGAACCGACCGGAAACTTAGACACAGAAACAGGAAGGAACATCGTGAAACTGCTGAAAGAAATATGCAGGCAAGGTGCCGCCATTGTGATGACTACACACAACCTGGCTCTGCTCGCCGAGTATCCGGGTATCGTCTACCGTTGCGAACAACATCATTTGCAGCGGATTGGCGAATCCTAAAAAAAATAAAGAGACGGAGATTTTAACGGCAAAACATGCAAAGACTATGAAATATTCGTATCTTTGCCACGAAAAGAAAGATATAGTTAACTTAAAAATTCGAAACTGAAAATGAAAGTTTTAAAGTTTGGAGGAACGTCGGTAGGCTCTGCGCAGAGAATGAAAGACGTTGCCAAATTGATTGCCGACGGCGAACGGAAAATTGTCGTTCTATCTGCCATGTCGGGCACGACCAATACATTGGTTGAAATTTCGGATTATCTGTACAAGAAAAATCCCGAAGGTGCAAATGAAATCATCAACCGGCTGGAAGGCAAATACAAACAGCACATTGATGAACTTTATGCTACCGAAGCCTATAAACAGAAAACATTAGATTTTGTGAAGTCGGTGTTCGATTACATCCGGTCGTTTACCAAAGACATTTTTACGTTGTTCGAAGAAAAAGTAATCTTAGCACAGGGGGAAATCATCTCAACCAACATGGTGACCAACTACCTGTGCGAACAAGGCGTGAAGGCATACCTCATTCCGGCATTGGAGTTCATGCGCACCGACAAGAACAGCGAGCCAGACTTGAACTACATCCGCGAAAAGCTGAACGCCCAGCTTGAAGCGCACGCGGGTCAGGACATCTATATCACCCAAGGATTTATCTGCCGCAATGCATACGGCGAGATAGACAACTTGCAACGCGGCGGAAGCGACTATACGGCCTCGCTTATCGGAGCGGCCGTGAACGCTTCGGAAATCCAGATTTGGACCGACATTGACGGTATGCACGACAACGACCCGCGTGTGGTAGACAAAACGTCGCCCGTACGCCAGCTTCATTTCGAAGAAGCGGCCGAGCTGGCTTATTTCGGCGCTAAAATCCTGCATCCCACGTGCGTGCAGCCTGCCAAATACGCCAATATCCCCGTACGTTTGCTGAACACTATGGAGCCGAGCGCACCCGGCACACTGATTTCAAACGACACCGAGAAAGGCAAGATTAAGGCCGTGGCGGCTAAAGATAATATAACAGCCATCAAAATCAAGTCGAGCCGTATGCTGCTGGCTCACGGATTCCTGCGCAAGGTGTTTGAAATATTCGAGAGTTACCAGACATCCATCGATATGGTATGCACTTCGGAAGTAGGAGTATCCATGTCGATAGATAACACGAAGCACTTGAACGAAATCGTCAACGACCTGAAGAAATACGGTACCGTAACCGTCGACCATGACATGTGCATCGTCTGTGTGGTAGGCGACTTGGAATGGGAAAACGTAGGATTCGAAGCGAAGGCACTCGATGCCATGCGCGACATCCCGGTGCGCATGATTTCGTTTGGAGGAAGCAATTACAACATCTCGTTCCTCATCCGGGAATGTGACAAGAAAAAGGCACTGCAATCGTTGAGCGACGTGCTGTTCAACGGCAAATGACGCAATCTTCTTCATAACATTCATACACACGAAGCGGATGGTACGGTTGTAACACAAAACCGCATCGTCCGCTTCTTTTTTTATAATACTTAATACAAATCCGATTATGAAAGGTACTTTCCCCGTAGAAAAATTCCAAAAGGTAGAAACCCCCTTCTACTATTACAACGCCGACTTGCTGCGCGAAACCCTGGACGTAATCCGTACGGAAGCCGGCAAATACAACAAGTATTGTGTGCACTATGCCATCAAGGCAAATGCCAACCCTAAAATCCTCGGAATCATTCGCGAAAGCGGATTGGGAGTGGACTGCGTGAGCGGATGGGAAATAGAGGCGGCGATTAAAGCCGGATTCCCCGCAAGCAAAATTGTATTCGCCGGCGTAGGCAAGACCGATAAGGAAATCAGTTTGGCGCTGGATCACGATATCTTCTGTTTCAACGTAGAGTCCGTGCCCGAACTGGAAATCATCAACGGGCTGGCGGCCGCTAAGAGCAGAATCGCGCGCATCGCTTTCCGCATCAATCCCGACGTAGGTGCACACACGCACGCCAACATCACTACAGGACTTGCCGAAAACAAGTTCGGCATCAGTATGCAGGACATGGATAAGGTCATCGACTGTGCGCTGGAAATGAACAACGTGAAGTTCGTCGGGCTGCATTTCCACATCGGTTCTCAGATAATGGACATGGGCGACTTCATTGCGTTGTGTAACCGTGTCAACGAATTACAGGAAAAACTCTACGCCCGCCGGATTATTGTAGAGCACATCAATGTAGGCGGAGGATTGGGCATCGACTATGCGCACCCTAACCGCCAGCCCGTCCCCAACTTTGCCGAATATTTCGCCACCTACCACAAATGCCTGAAACTCCGCCCGCAACAGACGCTGCACTTCGAGTTAGGACGCTCGGTTGTAGCCCAATGCGGAAGCCTTATCACGCGGGTGATTTACGTCAAGCAGGGCACCAACAAGCAGTTTGCCATCGTTGATGCCGGCATGACCGACCTCATCCGCCCTGCCCTCTACCAAGCTTATCACAAAATAGAAAACATTTCGTCCGACGACTCGATGGAAACATACGACGTGGTAGGCCCCATCTGCGAATCATCGGATGTGTTCGGCAAAGCCATCGACTTGAACAAGACGCATAGAGGCGACTTCCTCGCCATCCGCTCGGCTGGCGCTTACGGCGAGATTATGGCATCGGGATACAACTGCCGCCCCTTGCCGAAAGGATACACTTCGGATGAATTGGGAAATGTTTGACTCTGAAAATAATCAATCTCCAAATGTATTTGAACATTTGAATTTATGTTTGGATTGCATTGCCGGTTCAGACGGCATCCTTTTACGGTTTCCGTACCAAAACCGTACGTTCTAGGTACGGAAACCGTATGTTTTTGGCTCGGAAACCGTACGGTTTTGGAACGGAGAACGTAAAAGAGAGACTGCCTGAAACAGATTCTGACCCTTTTTCAATCATATTTTGATTCACATCCCGCTGGACAAATTTTTCCAATGACACTTTTTATCGAACTATATGGGAGCCTCAGAGCCTTTTGAGATTGGAAGTGAAATTGCTTTTCAACAAATTTAAAGCCGAAAGTTAGGAAGATGAGGCGATATTTCCGAACTTTGCGGCTCAAATTAATGTAATGACTTTATGGACCAAACTAAGACGATAGCCGCCCTTTTCGATTTCGACGGGGTGGTGATGGATACCGAATCGCAGTATAGTATTTTTTGGAACGGGGTGGGAAAGAAATACCATCCGGAATATGAGGAGTTCGGAAAGATTATCAAAGGGCAGACTTTGTGCCAGATTTACGGGCGCTATTTTGCCGGAATGGAGAAGGAACAGGAAGGAATCACGGAGGATTTAAACCGGTTTGAGGCGCAGATGAAGTATGAGTATGTGCCGGGCGTGGTTGGCTTCATGCGTGAATTGCATACGCAGGGGGTGAAGATTGCCATCGTGACCAGTTCGAACGAGCAGAAGATGGCGAATGTGTATGCCGTGCATCCCGAACTGAAGGAGTTGGTAGACCGCATTCTTACGGCAGAGATGTTTACCCGCTCGAAACCTGCTCCCGATTGTTTCCTGCTGGGTGCGGAAGTGTTTGATACGGTGCCCGAAAACTGCGTGGTGTTTGAAGATTCGTTTCACGGATTGGAAGCGGGCAATGCGGCAGGTATGACGGTTGTAGGGCTAAGCACGACCAATCCGGCGGAGGCTATCCGGGACAAATGCAAGCTGGTTATCCCCGACTTTACTTCGTTCGGATATGAAAAGATGAAAAGCCTGCTTGCTTAATTCGTTAAAAAGCCTTACATTTGCCGCGAATTTAATCAGTAGGGAGTTATAAGGAGTTATTTCAAGGAGTTAAAGGAAGTTATAAGCTAATACTCTATATTATTGTCCTTTAATTCTTGCCGAAGGCATAACTTCTTCTAACTCCTTATAACTATAGGTCTTTAACAAAAGAAAGGGAAAAAGGTTATGGCTGGATATCTTGTTAGTGACGCACGGAAAGTGACGACTCACCGTTTGATGGAAATGAAGGAAAAAGGCGAGAAAATCTCGATGCTGACTTCATACGACTTTACTACTGCCCGCATTGTGGACGAAGCCGGAATGGATGTTATCTTGGTAGGCGACTCGGCTTCGAATGTGATGGCTGGCAATGCCACTACGTTGCCGATCACCGTAGACCAGATGATTTATCATGCACGGTCGGTGGTGAGGGGCGTGAATCGTGCCTTGGTGGTAGTGGATATGCCTTTCGGCTCTTATCAGGCAGACCCGTTCGACGGTGTGCGCAACGCGATGCGGATGATGAAGGAGACGGGGGCTGACGCCTTGAAACTGGAAGGCGGAGAAGAGGTGATAGAAGTTATCGGCAAGATTATCGGGGCAGGCGTTCCGGTAATGGGACATTTAGGCTTGATGCCTCAGTCGATTAATAAATATGGTACGTATGGCGTGCGTGCGAAGGGCGATGCGGAAGCCGACAAGTTGTTGCGCGACGCGAAGCTATTAGAAGAAGCCGGATGCTTTGCCTTGGTATTGGAAAAGATTCCGGCTGTATTGGCAAAACAAGTGACCGAATCGTTGCGCATTCCGGTTATCGGCATCGGTGCCGGAGGGGCTACTGATGGGCAGGTATTGGTTGTAGCGGATATGTTAGGTATGACCAAAGGGTTCAGTCCGAAGTTCTTGCGCCGGTATGCCGACCTGAATGCGGTGATGACCGATGCTATCGGGCAGTACGTGACCGATGTGAAGTCGGGTGATTTCCCGAATGAGTCGGAACAATATTGATGTATTATGAAGAAACGCAGATTTTCGCAGATTAACGCAGATTGAATGAATGATTAAATTATTATCTGTGAAAATCCGCGTTAATCTGCGTTTCTAAGCTTAGTTATATTATAGAATGGTGTATGCTGTGGAATAGAAACTTTACCTCGCTTGCAGCGGCAAATGTGTTTTTTCATGCAGCCGTTTACATGCAGTTTCCTGTCCTGCATCGGTGGATGACGGATGTTTGGGGATATACCGGCGTGGAGGCGGCATGTATGGCGGTGGTGTTTGGCTTGTCCCTGTTCGTTCCGGGAGTTTTCAACAGTTATTTGGTCGATACGTTCAGCCGGAAGAAAGTGTGTGTTTGGAGTATGATTGTATTGGGATTGGCGACGGTTGCTTATACGGGCGTTTCGTCAAGTTGGCAAATCCTTGTTTTGCGCATTTTGCAGGGAGGAGCGTTCGGGATTGCTTTGATGTCTACGGGTAGTACGTTGGCTATTGATGTGGCTTCCAGTCACCAGCGGGACAGGGCGAACCGGGCTTTTACTTGGTCGGGCATTGTGGGGATGTTAGTGGGTATCCTTATCGGTTTGACGAGTGTGCCGCATCGCGGCTTTGAGTTCTTGTTCAGTTATTCGGCTGCGTTGCTGATTCCGGCTATCGCGCTTATCGGAAGCGTGAAGGTTTGTTTCCGCGCCCCGTTGGATTTGCCCTTGTGCTCGTTCGACCGTTTCCTGCTTTTCCGTGCCATTCCTCCGGGCGTTAATATGATGGCGGTGCCGTTGGTGATAGGCATGATTTTCGTTTCGGTTTCCGATATTTATTTTTATCTTTGCATGGGGCTTGGATTTCTGCTCTATTTATTGGTGAGAGAGATTGTGAAGCGTCCTGTGGACGGGCGGATTCAGGTCGGTATCGGGCAGGTATTGCTGATTGCCGGATTGGCGGTCTTGCATTGCCGTGTGGGTGTTTATCCTTTTGGGGTAAGCGGTGCTTTGATTGGTTTAGGTACCGGCTTTTCCATTGGCCAGTTCCTTCAGTTGATGATTTCGCTTCCGTTGCATTGCGAGCGGGGAACGGGGTATCATACCTACCGCTTGTCGTGGGAGTTGGCGTTGGCATGCGGCATACTGTTAAGCGTATATTTGCAGGCGCAAGGCGGGGATTTGTTCTTGACCGAATCACTGATAACCGTGGCAGGGCTTTTGCTGTATCTGGCATTTACCAATCGTTATTTCAAGAGACATTATCAGAAACATTAAAAACATAAAAGAATATGGCAGACGATAAAAAGATTATCTTTTCGATGGTGGGAGTGAGCAAATCCTTCCAAAACAACAAACAGGTATTGAAAGACATCTACCTATCCTTTTTTTATGGAGCGAAAATCGGTATCATCGGTTTGAATGGTGCCGGTAAATCTACGTTGCTGAAAATCATCGCCGGGCTGGACAAGAGCTATCAGGGCGAAGTGGTGTTCTCGCCGGGTTATTCGGTTGGTTACTTGGCGCAGGAACCCTATTTGGACGATACCAAGACGGTGAAAGAAGTCGTAATGGAGGGCGTGCAAGCCACGGTAGACGCATTGGCGGAATACGAGGAAATCAATCAGAAGTTCGGATTGCCCGAATACTATGAAGACCCGGAAAAGATGGATGCGCTATTCGCCCGTCAGGCAGAATTGCAAGACATTATAGACGCTACGGACGCATGGAACTTGGACAGCAAATTAGAGCGTGCGATGGACGCTTTGCGTTGTCCGCCCGAAGACCAGCCGGTAAAGCATTTGTCGGGAGGCGAACGCCGCCGTGTGGCATTGTGCCGTTTGTTGCTTCAGAAGCCCGACATCTTGTTGCTGGACGAGCCTACTAACCACTTGGATGCCGAAAGTATTGATTGGCTGGAACAGCACTTGCAACAATACGAAGGTACGGTAATTGCCGTAACCCACGACCGTTATTTCCTCGACCATGTAGCCGGATGGATTCTGGAATTAGACCGCGGCGAAGGCATTCCTTGGAAAGGAAACTATTCGAGCTGGCTGGAGCAGAAGACTAAGCGGATGGAGATGGAAGAGAAGGTGGCAAGCAAACGCCGTAAGACTTTAGAGCGCGAGTTGGAGTGGGTGCGTATGGCGCCAAAAGCCCGTCAGGCAAAAGGAAAGGCTCGTTTGAACTCGTATGATAAGTTATTGAATGAGGATGTCAAGGAGAAGGAAGAAAAGTTGGAAATCTTCATCCCGAACGGTCCGCGCCTCGGCAATAAGGTCATCGAAGCCAAGCACGTGGCAAAGGCATACGGTGATAAGTTGCTCTTCGACGACCTCAACTTCATGCTTCCGCCTAACGGCATTGTGGGCGTAATCGGTCCGAACGGTGCCGGAAAGACCACTTTGTTCCGCCTGATTATGGGCATAGAGCAACCCGATAAAGGTGACTTTGAGGTAGGAGAAACTGTAAAGATAGCCTATGTAGACCAGCAGCATAAGGACATCGACCCCAATAAGACGGTTTATCAGGTGGTGAGCGGAGGAAACGAATTGCTCCGGATGGGGAATCGTGACGTGAATGCCCGTGCTTACTTGAGCCGTTTCAATTTCTCAGGCTCCGACCAGGAAAAATTGTGCGGAAAGCTTTCGGGAGGCGAGCGCAACCGCCTGCACTTGGCTATGGCATTGAAAGAAGAAGGAAACGTATTGTTACTGGACGAGCCGACCAATGATATCGACGTGAACACCCTGCGTGCCTTGGAAGAAGGTTTGGAGGATTTCGCCGGATGTGCCGTAGTTATCAGCCACGACCGTTGGTTCCTCGACCGTATTTGTACCCACATCCTTGCTTTCGAAGGGAATAGCGAAGTGTTCTATTTCGAAGGCTCGTACACAGAATACGAAGAGAACAAGATGAAGCGCATGGGCAACGTAGAGCCGAAGCGCGTGCGTTACCGCAAGCTGATGGAAGACTGATAATTTGAACACAGAGACACAGAGGCACAGAGTTTATTGGTACATTGAAAACTCTGTGTCTCCGTGTCTCTGTGTTTTTAATTCATATAATATTATTAGCATGATTACCTTATACCTCGCCCGTCATGGGCAAACGGAAGAGAATCTGAGCCGGATATTCCAGGGGCATTTGCCCGGACACCTTACGGAGGAAGGCAAGCGGCAAGCGGTGGCATTGGGCGAAAGCCTGAAAGACATCGCGCTGGATGCCATCGTAAGCAGTGACCTGCAACGGGTGACCGATACGGTGCGGCTTGCGGTAGGCGATAGAGGTTTGCCGTGGGAACAGAACGCCTTGTTCCGTGAGATAGACTGGGGAAGCTGGACGGGATTATTGATAAATAGTGTAGACCGTTCCCGTTTGCCGAAGGATGCCGAAACACCCGAAATGCTTTACGAGCGGGCAGGACGCTGCATCGCTTATCTTCGTGCGCATTATGCCGGAAAGTCGGTATTGGTCGTGGCACATGGGCAAATTAACCGGAATATCCTAGCGCAAGCGAAAGGATTCCCGTTGAGCCGTCTGAAAGAAATCCCGTTGATGAAGAACGCGTCGGTGGAAGTGCTGGAGTTATAATTGGGGCTTTAAAATCGATTTTTGCGCTTCTGCGTATTTACGTTCGATAAAAAAGATTCGGTTGTTTCGGATAAATTTATTACTTTTGTGAAAACCAAAAAGCTCAGCCTTATGAATCCGTCCGTATGCTTCAGCCGTTATCCCGTAGGGATTCAGACCTTTTCCGAAATCCGTGAAAGGAACTATCTTTATATCGACAAGACCGCTTATGTCTACCGGCTTGCCCGTCACGCCAAGTATGTTTTCCTGAGTCGCCCTCGCCGTTTCGGCAAGTCGTTGCTGACGAGCACGCTCCATGCCTATTTCGAAGGGCGTAAGGAGCTTTTCGAAGGGCTTGCCATCGGAAGCATGGAGACGGAATGGACGAAGTATCCGGTGCTTCACTTCGATATGAGCTTGGGCAAGCATCTGGATAAAGAGGCGTTGAACCGTTATTTGCACAGCATACTTCAGGACAATGAAATCCGTTTGGGCATCTCCCCCCGCGAAACTCATGACGTGAATATACGTCTGAAGAATTTGATAATGGACGTATATGGGGCTTGCGGGCGTCAGGTGGTGGTGCTGATAGACGAGTACGACGCCCCTTTGCTGGACGTGGTCCACGAGGAGCAGACGCTTCCCGCACTGCGCAATGTGATGCGCAATTTCTATAGCCCGCTGAAGGCTTGCGACCCTTACCTCCGTTTTGTGTTTCTGACTGGTATCACGAAATTCTCCCAGCTGAGTGTGTTCAGCGAGTTGAACAACATCGAGAACGTCAGCATGGAGGAGGGATACGCCGCCATTTGCGGCATCACGGAATCGGAAATCCGTGAGCAGATGGTTCCCGACGTAGCGGCTTTTGCCGAGAAGCTGCAGATAAACCCGGATGCGTTGCTGGAGCGTTTGAAGTCGAATTACGACGGTTATCATTTCACTTGGCCTTCGCCCGATATTTATAACCCATATAGCCTGCTGATGGCATTCAAGAAGGGTAAGATTGATTCGTACTGGTTCGGTACGGGTACGCCTACCTATCTGATTGAGATATTGCGTCGGTTCGGCATGACGGTGACGCGTTTAGGGGGAGAGGTTACGGCAATGGCGAGTGACTTCGATGCCCCTACCGAAACCTTGAGCACGTGCATCCCTTTGCTTTATCAAAGCGGTTATTATACGATAAAAGACGGCGATCCGTTGTTCGGATCCTATGTGTTAGGCATCCCTAACCGTGAGGTGCGTATCGGCCTGATGAAGAGCCTGATTCCTTATTATCTGACTCCGAATACGCAGGTTGTATCTGCTGTCCTTATCGAAATGGCGAAAAGCTTGTATCACGACGATATGGACGGTGCTTTGCGCGCCATGCAGACATTCCTTTCCACCATCCCTTATACCGACAATACAGATTACGAAGGCCATTACCAGCAGGTACTTTACATCCTGTTCAGCCTGTTGGGCTATTATGCCGATGTAGAGGTCCATACTCCCCGCGGCAGGGTAGACGTGGTGATGCGCACCGATTCTACCTTGTATGTGATAGAAGTAAAGCTGGACGGTGATGCCGGTTCCGCCTTGCGCCAGATAGAACTGAAGCATTATGCCGAGCGTTTCTCCCTATGTGGTCTTCCGGTAGTGAAGGTCGGTGTGAATTTCGATAGTGCGAGCCGCACCCTGTCGGGCTGGTCTATCGGTTGATGGCTTTGTCGTCCTGCCTATCTGACTGTATTGCAATACGGCAGATGCCCCGTTGCGCATTCTCTATCGGAGTGATATGCGTATTTGATTCGGAGGGTAAATATATCGATACCGATGGCGAATACCCTTCATTCGGTGCGGAACTGTCTCCGTTGGAGACGGTGGAAGCGTATGTATGCGAAATGGCGTGCGACCCTGTGAACGAGTATATATGGCTTTTCTATAAACTGACCGATTTGATAGAAATCTATACCTACGATGGGAAACTGGTGAAACGGATGCACGGTCCCGACCGTTTCTTCCCTGCTGTAAGCGAGCGTTCGTTCGGTGAGGGGTTGCAGAGCGTTGCGTCTGTCCCCGGCGAGACGCGCGACGCTTATTTCTGTCCCTTCTATTCGGAAGGGAAAATGTATGTCCTTTATTCGGGCAAGGTGTTCGTTTCCGGTCAGTCTGCCGATGCTTATCTGTTCGATACGCTGTTGTCTTTCCGTTCGGACGGTACTCCTGATACCTGCTATAAGCTTCCTGTTCCGGTTTATACATTTACCATCGATAAAGCGGAGGGAGTTCTTTATGGGCTGAGTTTTAATCCGGAGTACCATTTGATTAAATTCAAGTTTGAGGCAAAAGACAAGTAAACCGATGTCAAGTCAGGAAGAAAACAGAAGATTCGCAAATCTGTGGTTTGCGGCTTCGCAGGAGTGAATGAACAAAAGTTATGTATCAATTAAAACAAGAATAAACATGAAAAAGAAGATAGTAAGTAAGTGTACAGAATTAACTTATACTATGGCACACAGATAACACTGATTTTACAGATGACCACAGATATTATTTAAAAAAATAATCTGTGTAAATCAGTCTCATCTGTGTCATCTGTGTGCTATAAGATAATTTTGATTAGTTACTTAACATTTAGTTTTATAGCGGCAATAGCCGTAGCTTCAGGTTACACAGCTTATAGCCAATCGCAGAAAACGGAAGCGTTATCAGATTTGGCTTTGGAGAATGTAGAAGCGTTGGCGAGAGGGGAAGGTAGTGGAATCCCATGGAGAGGAATGTATTCAAATTGGTATAAACTTTGTTGTGAGGAAGGAACTTGGAGCGATGAATGCATAGGATCTTTTAGACCTTGTCGTTAAATTGATAAATTATGACGCACGGATGACATGGATTATGCAAGTGGTGTCATTTTTTTTATATATTTCCTCTATGAAAAACAAGCCCGCGACTATCTTTGTGAGTGGAAACGAATGTCTCTTCCTTTCTACCTCTTTTCCCCTTGCAATACTGCATGACGTTTCAGTTCCGATTATAGTCGGAACAATGAACAATTATGTA
>CASFRN010000075.1 GCA_949296855.1 uncultured Bacteroides sp.
GATCCGTTGTCAGGAGGTAAGGTGAACGATGTAAAACGAATCTTGGAATATGGGAAAGAGAAAGGAGTCGGCATTTGGTTGTATCTGAATGATGTTGGCGGGCGGCAATATCCGATAGAAGAAACCTTGAAGCAATATAGCGAATGGGGAGCGGCTGGAGTTAAGTATGGGTTTATGAATGGAACTCCGGAAGAAAAGAATGCCTGGACGCAACAGATTACCCGTTTGTGTGCCGAGAATAAGTTGCTAGTTGATTTCCATGACGGACCGGTTCATCCTTATGGACAGATGCGTACGTGGCCCAACGCCATTACCCGCGAATATTGTCAGGCTCAGTTGGATGCCCATCGGGTATTCGAACCCAAAACTTTTGTAACAGCTGTTTTTGTCAATATGTTGGCAGGTCCGTTGGATATGAATAATGGTATGTTTGATTTGCGTCAAGGCAATACCACCCGTGTGGATGAAAACAAGCCGGTTCCTTCTACGGTAGTATCCGAAGCAGCCCGTACATTAATCACTTTCTCAGGCGCAACGATTATTCCAGATATTCCGGAGATGTATCGTAAATATCCTGAACTATTGGCTTTCTTGTCTGCTCAGCAAATGCCTTGGGTAGAAAGCAAGACTTTGATGGGTAAGATAGGAGAATATATCGTGATGATGCGTGAGACAGAACCGGAATACCTGGTTGCTGCAGCTACGAACGAGGAGGCGCGTACTTTGTCTATCCCTTTGGACTTCCTTCCTGAGGGCTTTTATACGATACAATTGATGTTGGATGGAGAGGATGCCCATTATTTGACGAATCGGGAAACGTATCAAGTGAAAACACAGGAAGTGAAATCTGGAGATTCTATTCAAGTCAAACTGGCTCCGGGTGGAGGTGCTTGTATGCGTATTAAGAAATAATAATCTATTAGTCATTAACTAAATAATATAATGTATGAAAAACAAGGCTTTATTCTTTTCATTGTTGTGCGCGGCTTTCGTGTCGTGTAGTCAAACTCCGAAATCTCCTTATGAAGTGCCGGTCTCTGAAGCTGACGAACCGATGATGACGGGTAAGTTTGAACCAACTTGGGAGTCGTTGAAGAATTACGAGGTGCCTGAATGGTACCGTAACGCGAAGTTTGGTATTTGGGCACATTGGGGACCGCAATGTGTGGAAGGTACAGGCGACTGGATGGCTCGCTCGCTGTATATGGAAGGCTCGCATGTGTATAAGCATCATGTCGAACATTACGGACATCCTTCGGAAGTGGGTTTCAAGGATATTATTCCTTTATTTAAGGCTGAACATTGGAATCCTGATTCGCTGGTGGCTTTCTATAAGAAGATAGGTGCGCAATATTTCTTTGCATTGGGCAATCATCATGATAATTTTGACCTTTGGGACAGCAAGTACCAACCGTGGAATTCTGTAAATATGGGACCGAAACGTGACATCTTGGCTGAATGGGAGAAAGCGGCTCGTAAGTATGACCTTCCTTTCGGTGTCAGCCTCCATGCAGATCATGCATGGTCGTGGTATGAAACATCACAACGTCACGATACAATCGGTCCGAAGAAAGGCATTCCCTACGATGGTAAGCTGACTAAAGCCGATGGCAAAGGCAAATGGTGGGAAGGTTATGATCCGCAAGACCTTTATGCGCAGAATCATCCGATGAGCGAAGACAGTTGGGATGACGGTGCGATACATCGCCAATGGGCATGGGGAAACGGTGTCTGCATGCCTTCACAGGAATTTGTGACGAACTTCTATAACCGTACATTGGATGTCATCAACCGCTATAATCCGGATATTTTGTATTTTGATGTGACAGTGCTTCCGTTCTATCCGATCAGCGATGCCGGATTGAAGATTGCCGCACACCTCTATAATCACAATATGGCTACACACGATGGCAAGTTAGAGGCGGTGCTTACAGGCAAGATATTGGATGAAGAACAGCGTAAGGCTTTGGTATGGGACGTAGAGCGTGGCGCACCCAACGAAATTGTTGCTGATAAATGGCAGACTTGTACTTGCTTAGGCGGTTGGCATTACGACCAGTCGATTTATGACAACGACCGTTATAAATCAGCTGCCGATGTAGTGAAACTGTTGATGGATGTAGTGAGCAAGAACGGTAATCTGTTGCTGAGCGTACCTTTGCGTGCTGACGGAACATTTGATGAGAAAGAAGCGAAAATCCTGACCGAATTTGGTGACTGGATGAACATCAATAAAGAAGCTATCTATGATACAACCCCTTGGAAGGTGTTTGGGGAAGGACCGATAGCTAATTCGGATATCGCTATTAATGCCCAAGGATTCAACGAAGGCTCTTATACCAATACTACCGCTCAAGAAATACGTTTCACCCAAAAGGGAGATGATTTGTATGTAACGGCTTTGGCTTGGCCCGAAAACAGAAAAGTGATTGTAAAATCGCTTGCACAAGGGAATGAACTTTATCCCGAAGAAATAAAGGAAGTGGAACTGTTAGGATACGGAAAGGTGAATTTCAAACGTACGGCAGAAGGACTCTCTATAGAACTTCCTGGTAAACAATTGAATAAGATCGCTCCAGTTTTCAAAGTAAGATAATAAGATAATTTTTATTAAGTAAGTGTACAAAATTAGGTGACATGATAAAGAAACGCAGATTTTCACAGATTCACGCAAATTGAATAGTATAATCTGCGAAAATCCGCGTTAATCTGCGTTTCTCAATAGGTGTTTTTTAAGTTCAAATAGGTATATTTTTAGTTCATGAATTAAAAACGCCTCCCTTATAATCGATTAACTATTTGGGGAATGGGAAAAAAACGCTTACTTTGGGGAGAACAAATTTAGAATGTACATATTATGAAAACAAAAACATTTCTCCGAAGGAACGCTCTGCGTCTCCTCTCCTCATTCCTCTTTCTATGGGGAATGACTATGCAAGCGGGTGCCCATGACGGCGCACGCAAACAACTCTTCGACTTCGACTGGAAGTTTATGTTAGGTGACCCTGCTGAGGCTTCTTCCGTAGGCTTTGATGATTCGGACTGGCGCACATTAGACTTGCCGCACGACTGGAGTGTGGAAGGAACAATCAGCCCCGATGCACCTATGGGTAACGATGGCGGTTATTTCCCGGTAGGCATCGCTTGGTATCGCAAGACGTTCGAAGTTCCTGCCACGTTTCAAGACTGCAAAATGGGCATCTACTTCGAAGGCGTATATATGAATAGCGAAGTCTTCATCAACGGCCATTCATTAGGTGTGCGTCCTTACGGCTATTCTTCGTTTTTCTATGACATGACCCCTTACCTGCATTTTGGCGGCAAGAATGTCATAGCCGTGCGGGTAGACAACTCGGCGCAGAAGAACTGTCGCTGGTACTCCGGTTCAGGCATTTACCGTCATGTTTGGCTGACCCAGACCGATAAGGTACACATTGCACACTGGGGTACGTTTATCACGACCCCCAAGGTAAATGACACGCAAGCCACGGTACAGGTAAAGACACAGATAGAGAACGAAACGCAAGCATCTCGTCGTGTGACGCTGACAACCCGGCTGAGCTATGCTGATGCAGACCGTGGAACAGAGATAACGGAAGTGGAAATCCCTGCCGGAAGTTCAAAGGAAGTGACGCAACATATCCGTGTAGATGCTCCTGCTTTGTGGAGTCCGGAAACTCCGAACTTATATGTAGCCAGCCAGACGGTGACGGAAGGTGAGAAAACGCTGGATGAAGTGGCGCAGACTTTCGGCATCCGTTCCATCGCTTATTCGGCGGAAAAAGGTTTCCTGCTGAACGGCAAGCCCATAAAGCTTTACGGAGGATGTTTGCACCACGATAACGGTCCATTAGGTGCTGCCGCTTACGACCGTGCCGAAGAGCGCAAGGCTGAACTGATGAAGGCTGCCGGGTTCAATGCCGCACGCACTTCGCACAACCCTCCTTCGGAGGCTTTCCTTGAAGCCTGCGACCGTATAGGTTTGTTAGTTATAGATGAAGCTTTCGACGGCTGGCGCGATGCAAAGAACCAGCACGACTATTCCGTTTATTTCGATGAATGGTGGGAACGGGATGTGACAACCATGGTATTGCGTGACCGCAACCATCCGTCCATTGTTTGCTGGAGTATCGGAAACGAAGTCATGGAACGCAAAAAAATAGAAGTAGTCACTACGGCTCAAAAGCTAAGAGATGCTATTCGCCAACACGATATTACTCGTCCGGTGACTTCCGCCTTGGCTTCTTGGGACAATGACTGGGAAATCTATGACCCTTTAGCCGCCGTACACGACATCATCGGCTATAATTACTTGCTTCACCATGCTCCCGCAGACCACCAGCGTGTTCCTTCGCGTATGATTATCCAGACGGAATCTTATCCCCGGGATGCATTCAAGAACTGGGCGATGGTGAATGATAACAGCTATATCTTGGGCGACTTCGTATGGACTGCCATCGACTATTTAGGTGAATCAGGCATCGGACGCTACTACTATGAAGGAGAATCGGAAGGCGAACACTACCAGCGCAACCATTATCCCTTCCATGGCGCTTATTGCGGTGATATAGACTTGACCGGCTGGCGCAAGCCCGTTTCTTACTACCGTGAACTGCTTTTCAACCCTAAAGGGAAACTTCACTTAGCCGTGAAAGAACCGGACGGCTATTATGGGAAGATAAAGGAGACACAATGGTCCGTATGGCCCACGTGGGATAGTTGGAACTGGCAGGGACATGAAGGCAAACCGATAGAAGTGGAAATCTATTCCCGCTATCCCAAGGTACGTCTCTACCTGAACGATCAGTTGATAGGCGAACAATCTACCGGACGCGAACAGGAGTTCAAAGCTGTATTCTCTGTTCCTTATAGTTCGGGCACTCTGAAAGCGGTAGGTGTAGAAAACGGACAAGAGGTAGAGGCTCAGGAACTTGCTACAGCTGGTGAACCTGCCCAAATACGTTTGACTGCCGACCGCACTGTCATCACCGCTGATGGTCAAGACCTTTCATTTGTTACGGTAGAGATACTCGATAAAGAAGGACGTGTGAATCCCAATGCCGATAACCGGCTGACCTTCGAAGTGAATGGAGCAGGTGTCATCGTAGCTGTGGGCAACGCTAACTTGAAAGACACTGACTGTTACGTTGGCAACACCTGCAAGGCATGGAAAGGTCGTGCCATTGTCGTATTGAAGAGTACGAAGAAGGACGGTACTATCAAGTTGAAAGCCATGTCTAAAGACCTGCGTGCTGCCACAGTGAGTGTCAAGACACGGAAGTAAATAAGGCAACGTCACTCATCACGTATGGTCGTGATGAGTGACGCGACTGCCCGTGGAGCCTAATACGACCGTACGTGATGATTGATACGTGCGGTCGTATAATAAAGTCTCATGTCGCTTTTGCAGAAGTGCTTTTCCTGCAATAATTCACCTTTGCAGAAGTGTTTTTATATTGCGCTCAGAATCTATATTGACTGAATAGGGCTGCCTTGTTGGATTCGTTTGTATTAGAAATTAAATTTCTTAATGTGCATTACATTTTTTGATGAAACGACATGTTTTGTCGTTCTGCCTCCTTATCTTTGTAACAAACAAAAGGAGGAAAGTCTATGGGAAGCCGATTGGAAGGATTACAGCGGTTGCTGGTCATTATTAACAAGCTGGAAGGGAAGAAACGTTATGTGCCAGTAAAAGAATTGAAGCGTTCTGTTGCCGATGCCATGGCTTTGCGTGGTTATTCGGGAGTTACCTTACGCACATTGCAGCGTGATTTTAAGGAGATAGATAGCTTGTTCGGTATCAGCGTTAAGTTTGATGAGAGTGCGCAAGGTTATTATATTCGAGAAGAGGACGAGAATGCTTTGGAGCGTTATGCCTTGTTCCTTCAGAACTTCGATTTGCTCAATGCGTTAGAAGGCGATACGAATCTGCGTACGTATGTGCTGGCGGAGCATCACCGCCCGTTGCCGAGCGAATGCCTTCCGATGCTGATAGCCGCTATCAAGCATACCCATCCGGTCACTTTCCGTTATACATTGGTAAGGCAGGGCGATAAGGTGGAAGAAAAGAAAGTGCTTCCCCATTACCTGAAGGAATCGAACCAGCGTTGGTATTTGTTAGCATACGATGAAGGGACGCTGAAAACCTTCGGTGTAGACCGTATCCGTGACCTGCGTATTTGTGGAAGCGAGACATTCAAGCGGAACATGGACATCGATGTAGAAGAATTGTTCCGCGATTGTTATGGCATTTGGAACCAGCCGGACATCCCCGTGGAAGAAATCGTGTTGAAATACGATGCGCTCGACGGCAAGTTCCTGAAGTCCGTGCCCTTGCATCATTCCCAGCAGGTATTGGTTGACAATGCGGATGAGTTCCGCATCAAAGTGCATCTGCGTATTACCAATGATTTCGTCATGGAGCTTCTATCCCGAAGCCGTTCGCTGGAAGTGATAAGCCCTTTGCATCTCAGGGAGCAGGTACGGAAGATTTACGAAGAAGCGTTGAAGCGGAATGAATGAAAAAAATAAATAGCCTATGAAAAAGACGTATTTATGTATGTTTGTAGTTGTGCTATGCTCGTGTATGGCTTATGCGCAGACGTTGCACCGCTATGTGGTGGAAGTGGAATCTGTTCCCGATAAAAGGGAATACAAGGTGGAAAAGCTGATTAACGGTAATGTGCTGTTAGAGCCTCAAGGTCCGAAGAAGACGGTGAGCTATTATGAAATCATCTCGCGCACTCCCTTGACTCCGGAGCAATGCCAAGACTCTATCCGGTTGGGTAAAGCCCGCCAGATACCTAAACCGAAAGGGTACAAGCATCGGAAGAACGTGACTTTAGATGGCTGGGAGGGAGTCAATCCGGCGGATGCGGAGCAGACGGAATATGACCTGATGTATGAAGACCCCGACCTGTATGATTTTATAGCGGATTGAATCCCTTAAATTGCCTCCGGAAACGAATATATACTTCGATAGCCAATGAAGTTATCTTCTCAACCCGTTTCAGATATATGAAATGCCTGATGAAGTATATATTCGTTTTCAAGGTAATATAATTGGCTGCAAAAAGGGATTTGCCCGATGTGCTCCTTGCGGAGGAGATTGTAGGATGTAGGTATGGAATAAAATTGAAGAGAAGATATGACAATATCCCCGTATGAGTTTGTATATCAATTAAAAGTTTGTATCTTTGCCGTGTCGGTCGGGTAAATCCTCGGCGCGGCGTTACATAGTTAATTGATGAAAGTGTAGCTTTTACCTTTGTCTTGAAGTCTGGTAAACTTAAAACGAATGTAAGGTACGGCAATCACGCTCATCACTTGTGTCTGTATATGCTTGTTCAAGCTATATACGCAACAAGTGTGGGGATATTGTCTATTTACATTCGGGTTTTACCAGAGCCTAAGACAAGATAGATGATAAGACTCCCACACTTTCTTTTTTGTTAACCTCGTCAGATGGAGTCGGGACGGTGAAATTAGGATATAGCGATGAAACGATTCTTTTTTCTTGCAAGTTTATTCCTGTGTATAGTAGCTTATGGACAGCCCAAAAAGCCAACAATCATGCTTTTGCCCAGTGATAATTGGTGTAATCAACGTTTTTTTATGATGACTTTAGCCAATCAAGGTAGTACAATAAAGATGCCAGATTATCAAAAAGCTTTTATGGAAGACATGGAATTGCCTCAAGTTATTAGTAAAATAGGTGAGGTGTTAACTGGGTTGGGCTATAGTTTGAAAGACGCTGAGCAGGAAGTCAAAAATATTAGTATGCATATAGCAGAAGATAATGTAACTATTAGTAAGAGTAGCAATGCAGTACTAAAAGAAACTTCATTGGATGTATTGAAGCGGCGAGCTAAATCTGATATTATTATTCAAGTATGGTGGAATGTAAATAAAGAAACAAGTAATGGACATTCTATTTCTTTTATACTTGAAGCTTTCGATGCTTATACAAATAAACGTATTGCTACTTCTACAGGAACTACAAAAGTAACTGATGAATCTATTCCTTTGTTGTTAGAACGTGCTGTTATGGAAAATATAAAGCCTTTTGATGAACAAATGACTAATTGGTATGATAACCAAAAAAAGAATGGTAGGGAAATAGTGTTGACGATACGTTGCTGGGATAATTGGGAAAAAGATTTAGAAACAGAATATAATAATTGTGAATTGATTGATTGCATACAAGAGTGGTTGTTTGAACATACAGTAAATGGTATGTTTAATTTGACAGATGGTACAGAAAGTTTTGCACAATTTGAACAGGTGCGTATACCTTTATTTAACGAACAAGGTAGAGCTATGGATGCACGTGCGTTTGTTGGTGAATTAAGACGTTTTTTGCAAAAAGTACCTTATTCAATTACGTCTAAAGTCATGGTACGTGGACTTGGAGAAGCTATTTTAGTGTTAGGTGAAAAGTAAAAGAGGAATTATGAAACTATGTAAATGTTTATTTGTTCTTGGCGCATTATTCTTATATATGAATGTTTTTGCGCAATCTAAGTTTGATGAGGAAAGAATATCAATGTATGCTATTGTTTCGGATAATGGCATTCCTGACGAAGCTTGTCGGCATTTGGAAAATAAACTAATGCAGGCTTTATCTGTCAATGGTTTTTCAAATAATGAGTATGCAGAACGTTTCGTGTTGGCTACTAAAGTAGATGTCATTTCGAAAGATATAATATCTTCTATGCCTGTACGTATATCACAGAAGATAGATATAACTTTTGTAGTAGGTGATGTAATAGAAAATAAAGTCTATTCTACTTATAGCACTTCTTTAATAGGTATTGGCACTAATGAAACAAAATCTTTTATGTCTGCATTTTCAAGATTGGAATCTGATCAGGAAGGTTTGCAGTCTATGTTGCAAGAAGCAAAAGAGAAAATATGTGTTTTTTATACTACTTATTGTGATAGAATAATGTTGAATGCTCAAGCATTAGCAGAAATGCAAAAATATGATGAAGCTATATTTCGTTTAATGTCTGTTCCTGATATCTGTGCTGATTGTTATAGGGAATGTCAAGAAAAAGCAGTCGCTATTTATGGACAAAAAATTGATGCGGAAGGTATGGTATTATTGAATCAAGCAAAAGCGATTTGGATGAAACAACCTGATGCTATAGGGGCGCAAGAAGTCGCTCGTATTATTAGTCGTATAAATCCTGAATTTCAAAACTATGATGAAGTTATAGCATTTCGCGATGATATAAGCAGTAAATTAGATTCTGACGCTAAACGTGATTGGGATTTTCAGATGAAACAGTATGAAGATAATCAATCCTTTAAGCGGAGTATTGTAGATGCATGTAAAGCGATTGGGGTAGCATACGGGAAAGGGCAACCGAAAAACATAACAAGGATTATTGTACATAGATGGTGGTAATAAATGATAACTTTTAAATTGAATGATATGGATAAATTTAAAACTGTTTTTACGTTGCTTGTCGCTTTGTTTATTTGTAATGGATTTTACGTGCAAGCACAAGATGAAATTACATTAATGGTTTCAGCAGATGGAATGACTAAAGGTGAAGCCACAAAATCTGCATTGCGTAGTGCTATAGAACAGGCGTATGGAGCGTTTGTGTCTTCGAATACTTCTATTTTGAATGATGAATTGATAAAAGATGAGATTGTTACAATTTCCACAGGCAATATTAAGAGCTATAAAGAAATTTCAAGCTATGTGTCTCCTGATGGAAATTCATTTGTAACACTTCAAATTACAGTTTGCCCTTCAAAGTTAATAAGTTATGCTCAGAGTAAAGGAGCGGAAGTAGAATTTGCAGGGGCTACATTCGCAATGAATTTGAAGATGAAAGAATTAAATAAGCGGAATGAAGAGATTGTAATAAAAAATATGTTGTATGAAATGGATAAGTTGTATTCTGAGGGATTAGATTTTACAATAGAAACGGGTGAACCCAAAGCAGACGGAAAATTAGAGGCTACAGTAGAGGTGATTCCTAATGAATACGGAGTTAAGGCTTGGAAGTTGTTTTATTCAACGCTTGACCAACTATCATTGACAGATAAGGAGCAGAAGGAATATGAAATATCTGGTATTCCTATGTATATTCTTGAATGCTATGGTTATAGAACTATTGTGACGGAAACTGATATAATCAAAGAATTCATAGAACGAGAAAAAGAAGATGTTTTGACTATGGGTAAAAAATGGAGTGATAAACAAGCTAATAAGGTTGAAAAATTTGTTCGAAAGAATTTTGATATTGCAAGTTTAGTTGAAGAAAGAAATAAAGCATTAATGGAAAATCCTTCATTGGAATTGAAAAGGAATTTTGCATTTCGGTCTTTTGAAACTTTGAAAAGTATAAATGCTTATTTGAGTTATTACTATGTCAAAAGAATTTTTGGTTTTATTATAAAAGCAGGCAATAAAGTCTCGACCATAGATTTGATTTCATCAGTAGCTAGTTATGACGATCGTTATGAAAGGACAATAAAGGAAAATTATGTTAGTTATGGGGAAAATATTGAGATGGGAAAGACACCTTTAATAGGGATGAAATCTTCTATTCATTCAAATAAAGAACAATGGAAGGTAATATATGCACATTGTATAATTTCGTGGGCAAGGTATTTAACTGATCCTCCTTATGAAGGATTTTCTGGTGGCTCTGTTGGTTTTCAAAGGGAATATATAGCCAATAAAGAGCTATTGGGATATATTGTAAATATTCCTTTGCATCAATCGGTAATTAAAAATGGTGTACATACTTTAGTTGATAAAGGCATTAAAAATTTTCCTAGTTTTTTCTTTGATGAGCAAAGAGGACAAAGGTATGGTGTTATGGTTTCTTATCCTCATCATATAGTAGGAAATGCTATTCATACTATTTACATGGATATGCAGATACCCGTAGAAGATTTAATGAAAATAGTTAAAATAGAAATTCAACCTCGGAGGTAAAAATGGAAAAATTGTCATTTGAAGATTTCGTGAGAAAAATAAAGGAAGTAGACTATGCGGTTGGTATAAAAGGGCAGACATATAGTCGCATTAGTTGTGATGATAAGTGGTATTGTGGAGTAAGAGAAAGTTCACATGCGATGTTTAAAATTGATTTGCAAAAATTATATGACGGCTATTTAAAATGTACTGTTATCAACACTTCTACATTAAAGAAGTACGTAGATAGAGTGCAATCGCCTTCTTATGCAATACTAATGGCAGCAGGTTTGATATGATGAGCAAATTTTTCTTTTCTTGTCTGATTTTTATAACATTGGGGGTAAAAGCTCAAAGTTACAATAGTAATCGCATAGCTCTTACTAATTTTTTGGTACGTATGTATAATAATGCTCCATTTGAAGGTGTTCGTGCTGTAGAGGATTATAATCATGCATATTTAATTTCTGTCATAGCTTTAGATAAAACTAAATATAAATCAGAAAGAGTGTTTTATCGTGTAGCATCTGTTAAAGCTATGGCACAAGCATCTCAGTATTTTAATGGTTCAAATATTACGCAAGAAATGATTATACATACTTCTGAGAAATCTGATGGAAGTTCTGATTCGGAAATAATAGAGCATATTCAGGAAAACTCTGTTGGATATGTAAAGGAATTAGAACAGTTGACTAATTTTATGCGGAATGATGGGATGCAAGTATTTATTTTCATGACAAAATTAGATTTGTAAATATTGTTCATTAAGTGAGTGCTAATTAATAAAATGTAGTAGTTATGTTAGATTTAGACAAACGGCAACAAGAGAAACTTTATAATCAATTGGAGGCTGTAAGAAGAAAGTATAAGCCTGAAAAGATTGATTTGTTGTTTATTGCAGAAGCACCTCCTAATGCAATAGATCGTTTCTTTTATTATGAAAATGTAACGGAAGCTGATTATTTGTATTTAGGTATTGTACGAGCTTTAGATGAGAAGAGTAATGTAGAGACTAAAACATTGAGAGCAATTAAAAAGGATGTTTTATTGAAGTTAAAGGAATGTGGCATATTTTTAATGGATTTATGCTCTATGCCTTTAGCATTTGCGATACCTCCGATTGCCGAGTTGCATAAAAATGAGTTTATAAAGAAATTGGAACAAACGGATGGTATTGATAAAGAATATACCAATATAATCTTGATTAAGGCTAATGTCTATGATTGTCTTTATGGTGAGCTGAAAAAGAAAGGGTATAAAGTGGTTAATAAAAGGATTCCTTTTCCGGCTTCAGGGCAACAAAAGAATTTTCAGGTCGCAATGCGTGAAGCTCTTGCAGAAATAAATTTTATTTGAAATATCGCGCGAATGGAAACAGGATTTAGGGGAAGTATTCTTATCTCTAAATCCTGTTTTGCTAATATTATTCAAAATGAATGTCCGCATTTCACCAATGAAGGGATGCCAGAAGCCACACTGGGCAATCTATGGAGCGTTTTTCAATGAAGGTATCTTCATCTGCCATCGAAGACGCCTTCATCGCTTCACGAAGGTACCTTCATCGCCCAACGAAGGTATCTTCATCTTTCCTCTTGGGGAAATGCGGACATTCATATTATTCAAACGCATTCCTCCACCCGCATCGCCTCATATCCTTTTATCTGCACCACAATGGGATGCAGGGTTGTTCCTTGTATGAGCGACTTTACCTTTTCGCCTTGTGTGTATGCCTTGATTTGCTCTACGGCTTCCGTCCATTGGGCTTCGGCTTTTTCTTCTGTCGCTGATTGGGGTAGGTATTTCAGTTCTAAGATGTAGCTGTGCTTCACCATGGGCCAACGGGTCAGGTCGGGCATGAGGAAGAAATCACAATAACCGTGGTTCAGTTCCACTTCGGGGGCGGTGAGGTAATACGGGTTTAGGCTGAGGTAGGCGTTCATGAAGCCTTGCAGGTTCCGTTCGCCCTCTATTAGGCTTCGCACGGCGGTGGTGTCGTGATAGGCTTTCAGGATATGGTTCATCATGGAACGCCATTCCCCTTTGAAGGCGGCATCTGTATAGCTGCGCACTAAAGGCGAGAAGTCTATGGCGTGCACTTGTTGGTATTCCCGCAACAGGAAATCGTAATACTGCTTACGCACGTTGTTGTTGGGGATGCTCAGCTCTTGCTCAATGCCGTATGTGCCTGTAATGGTGACCATGCCGTAATAGAACAATAGGCTCTTGAACATTTTCGGGTCGGTCAGTTGGGCAGCAGGGAAAGAGTCTGCTACCGTGCCGAGCGTATATCCGTTTTCCGCTACTTCTAACAGGATTCCTTTCCGGTCTCCGTCCAATTGGTCGAGTTTGACGAGCTTGTCTAATTTGGCGTAATCCGTCCGTGTGTTGCGGTCTACCATTTCTTGCGGGGCATTTCCTTGCTGGATGAAATTGTCAGATAATAGGCTACCATGTCGCAATTGAACATCTTCGGGTCGGAATATACCGCCCTTTCCGAGAAGCAATATCCGTCGTACCAAGGCTTCATTTCGGCGATTAACGCTTCTTCATCGGCATGGAGTATGCCGGTTGATTGGTAATAGCGTATCATTTCCCGCACTTCGGTTTCGCTGAATCCTAACATCCGGTTGAAGCGGGAGTCCATAGTGATGTTGGTGGCGATGTTGTATCCGCTGGTCAGGTCATCTAATGTTACGGGGCTTACCCCTAACATCAGGATGCGGTCGAAATTGCCTTTGAACTTCTTGAACACGTCGCGGTAGAATCCGCTGGCATGGGTCATGGCATGGTAGATGGCTTCACCATATTCATTTAATACTGTATTAGTGAAGTTATCGTATTCATCCACGATTAAATAGAGTTTATGCCCTAATGCTTGGGCTGTTGCGGTGATGTAAGCAAACTTGCCGTCTGCATCTTTCAGTTCTAATACCTGTTCTATAAAGTCGTCTGGATAGTAAGCTTTATAACGTGTGGCGAAATCATTTAACCGGATACCAAAATATTGGTTGAACTTTACAGGAAGCACATCCACGTCTCCTCCTACTTGCGAGAAGTCAAGGTGGAGCACTTGGAATTTCCCTTGCCACGGCGTAGGATGTTCCGCTACCCATAGTCCTTTGAACATTTCGGGGAAGTTCTCCCGCTCGTTGATGTCGTAATAATAACGGAGCATGGAAAGGAACAGGCTTTTTCCGAACCGGCGCGGACGGATGAGGAATAGGAAGTGCCCTGCTTGTTCCATGGTTTCTATGTACATCGATTTGTCTACGAAGTACAAGGATTCCGTCCGGATTTGGCGGAAGTCCGATATGCCGTAAGGAAGGGGTTTGTATGTCATAGCCGTTTGCGTTTAAAAGTCTGTTACAAATTTAGATAAAATCCCCCAGATTTTACACCGGCAGGATAAAAAAACAAGGCCGGCGCCTTGTTTTCTGTCCCCTCCTTCGTGCTCTTAGTCACAATTTTATTAACTTGGAGGAAAATTTCTAAATCTGATACATA
>CASFRN010000076.1 GCA_949296855.1 uncultured Bacteroides sp.
CAGGTCGATGCGCCCTTTCGAGGTGTGGTATTCCGCACGGGTGTAGAAGCCCAAGAGCTTGAAGACGATGAAGAGCACGTTCTGATAGTGCAGTTCCAAGTCGCGCACCAGCTCGTAGGGCGTATCGGCAAAGAAGCTTTGCAGGCGCTGCATGAAGGAATCGATATCACCCGATTCCACATCCCGAACAAAAAGACTGATTTGGAAGATACTTTCCGATTTTCCTACCTTGGCATAATAAGGAAGCAAGAAGCTGATAAAACCCTTTTCTACTTCCTCATTGGGGAATCCCAAACGATAAAGTCCGAAACGTTTATCGTAACCTTTAATAGTAAGATAACCGCTTTGGTAAAGTAACGGAATTGGATTTTCGTCCATCGAGCCAAGTCCTCCCAAGACATCAGAGGTCGTTTGCTCTTGAGTCAGCCGGCGTAAATCGTAATGCGTATGCTTTAAGGTTTCCACCAAAAAAGTAGGCGTGCCTGTATCAAACCAATAACTACCAAAACGCATTTGGGCAAATGTATTCAGCAAGCTGAACGGATTGTATATATCCGGACATTCCGCGCCGAAGTGATAACCGTCGTACCATTGCTTTAAGGTGCGTTGCGCCTCTTCCGCAGACATGCCGTTGCTTTCCCCTAACTGGCGGATGTCTTCTTCGAAATCGGTAAGCAGTTCCTGCTCGGTGATGCCGCAGATGCTGGCATAACGGTGGTCCATCGAAATGTCCGCCAAATTGTTCAAGTCGCTGAACACGCTGACTTTGCTGAACTTAGTCACACCCGTCAATAAGGCAAAGCGGATGGAAGCGTCGCAACTCTTCAGCACGCCGTAGAAAGCTTTCAAGGTAGCACGGAATTCAGCCTGCAAAGCAGAATCTCCTATGGCTTGAAGCAAAGGCTTGTCGTATTCATCTACCAGCACTACTACATTCTGTCCTGATTTTTTAGCGGCACGCTCGATGACTCCTTTAAACCGTAAGGAAAGGGAACGTTCCGAATCTTCCGCACCGTATAGTTCTTCCCAACCGCACAAAGCATCATTCAATATATTCTCTAAACTCTCTGGCGTATCGTATTTCTGTGAATTCAAATCGAGATGCAATATCGGGTACACCGTCCAGTCTTTTTCCAATTGTTCCATAGCCAAGCCTTGGAACAACTCTTTCCGCCCTAAGAAATAAGCTTCCAATGTAGAGATAAGCAAACTTTTGCCGAACCGACGAGGGCGACTCAGAAAATAATATTGTCCCAACTTGACCAAGCGATAAATCAAGTCGGTCTTGTCTGCATAATAATATCCTCCTTTGCGGATTTTTTCGAAACTCTGTATGCCTATCGGATAATGTTTGCCCATAGCATCTGCGTGTTAAGTGATTTAGCTTTACAAATTTAGATAAAATCCCCCAGATTTTACACCGGCAGGATAAAAAAACAAGGCCGGCGCCTTGTTTTCTGTCCCCTCCTTCGTGCTCTTAGTCACAATTTTATTAACTTGGAGGAAAATTTCTAAATCTGATACATA
>CASFRN010000077.1 GCA_949296855.1 uncultured Bacteroides sp.
GCTACAGCCATAGCTCCGGCGAAAACACGCAGACGGAATGTCTTGCGCTTGTGATGCGCTTTGGGAAGTTCATCCTGCACCTCCCGCCACACATTGGCTTCCATTTCATCAAGGAAACCTTCCGGCGTCTTGTAAGGCATACGTTTCCCTATCCGGTTGAAGTCAAATTCTTTTTCCATATCCTTTAATCTGTTGAGTTCATATACTTGATTATCTTCTCTTTGGCGATGTGATAGTTGGATTTCACATTGGCTGCCGTGGAGTTTGTTATGGCGGCTATCTCGTCATACCCCAGTTCATCGTAGTAGCGCAGGTTGAAAGCCAGTTGCTGCTTGGTGGGCAATGACAGGATGGCCTTCTGAAGTTTCACCGCTTCCAAATCGCTGTAATCCACATATTTGTCAGCCATCAGGCTGCTTGTCCCGGCTTCCGGGTCATACAAAGAAAGCCGCTCGTCCTTCCTGCGCTCCAATATACGCAGGGCCTCGTTGGTGGCAATCCGGTAAATCCAGACGCTGAACGGGCAATCCCCCTTAAACTGACGGAAAGAACGGAATATGCGGACAAACGTCTCTTGGGCGGCATCCTGCGCATCGTCGTGTGAAACGACCAGACGGCGGATGTGCCAATATACAGCCTCCTTATATTTTGCCATCAAAAGCCGGAATCCGCTTTCGGCATCCTTTTTTAGAGTTGAAACGATATCCGCGTCATTCAGTGCTGCCATAAGAATCCGGTTCGGTCATAGCCAAACACTCTTCAAAGGTGATACAATCCGTATTTCGTTCCGTCCCTGCAGTCTGCTCTGCGATAATCACCACTTTGTGACGGTGCGGGTGGTGGCGGTGAGGTTTTGGTGCCCTTGGATGTCTATGCACTGTGGCGCAGGAAGCCAGCATCATTGTCATTCCGACTATCGCCATCATCGCTATTTTCAGTTTCCCTGTTGGTTTCATAATCTTCAAATGTTTATATTATACTTACGTTCCTGTCCGCGAGCTCGTTTGAACAGACGTTCTACATAAAAGACCCAACAAAGAAATGAAAGTAAAATCAGAGGCGCAATTTTTTTTTTTGCGATATATATCTTATCCCGCAGGATTTGCCCCGAAAATGCCTCGGACAGAGCCAATCCGTCCCGATTGGTGCCGTCCGAGCCTCGGACAAGCCCAATCCTGCCGGAGAAGCACTAAAAAAGGCTCGAACAACAGAAATCCCGCAGGATTCGTGCTGTCCGAGCCTCGGATGGGTGAAATCCGCGCCGATTAGAGCTGTCGGAGGGAACGATGGTACTTATCGGACAGGATTGGACTTGTCCTTAGCCCAGCGGGTTCTCCGTCTGCCTCTCATCATCTTTCGCTCACCAGCGAACGGGTCTCTAACTTCCTAATTCTCAATTTTATTGTATTAATCTGCCGATACCAGACGGATATTTCACAGATTTTACGTAAATTTGCCCCCTCAAAAAACAAAAGATATAATTGGTTGATATTTAATTGGCAAAAGAAAAGAAACATATCAGATTTTTCCGGTTTTTCTTTCTACTGGTATTTGTCGTACATTTAGGAAGCGTTACTCTATTCAGTCATACTCATGTGATAAACGGAGTAATTATCGTGCATTCCCATATCAACACAGGCGAACATACCCACTCCAAGCAAAGCCTTGAAACAATTTTCTTTTTATCAAACATATTTACTTCCGGTGACTTCCAATCACCGTTCATGCCGGTATTATGGCTTTTTCTCATCAGGGTAATACTTCTTCCGGCATTATCCGATATTATAGTCATAACCCGCGGAACTCTTTCCTTGCGTGCTCCTCCCGCTTTGTTTTGATGCTAATTATCAGGCTTCCCGGTCGTTTGGCTGGGAAAGAGCCGTTATATGCTTTTTCAAATCAAAACAACCATATAAAACAAATGAAGCTATTATATATTATCTTGTTGGGAGCAATGCTTGTATTGTTCCCCCAGCTATCTTATTCATACGAATATCCCATAAAAGATTCAGACGCGAATATCGTAGGGCACGTGGTAAACAAACATACGAACGAACACCTTCCCTATATCACAGTCATGTTAGAAGGAACCACCATAGGCACTACAACGGACGCGACCGGGCACTACCATCTTGTCAATCTCCCGGAAGGGGATTTCACAATAAAAGTTTCCTCGATAGGTTATAAAGCCATAACCCGTGAAGTGACCCTGAAGAAAGGAAAAACGTTGGAAATGAACTTTGAGATTGAAGAAGATATGGTTTCCTTGGAGGGAGTGGTGGTTTCTGCCAATAGAAGCGAGACCACGCGCCGCACAGCCCCTACTCTCGTAAATGTGATGAACATGAAGACTTTTGAATATACAAATTCTTGCAACCTGGCACAGGGACTGAACTTCCAGCCCGGCGTAAGGGTAGAAAACAACTGCCAGAATTGTGGGTTTCAACAAGTGCGGATAAACGGCCTTGACGGTCCATATACCCAGATTCTCATTGATTCACGACCTATCTTCACCGCACTCTCAGGCGTGTACGGCCTTGAGCAGCTTCCCGCCAATATGATTGACCGCGTGGAAGTGATGCGGGGAGGAGGGTCCGCCCTTTTCGGCTCGTCTGCCATTGCCGGAACGATAAACATCATAACCAAGGAGCCGACGAGAAATTCCGCTCAAATATCACATACGTTGACCGGCGTTGGCGACGGGACGGCTTTTGACAACAACACGATGCTCAATGCATCACTGGTCACCGATGACCACAAAATGGGAATTGCCGTGTTCGGGCAAAACAGGGAAAGAGCCGGATATGACCACGACGGTGACGGATTCACCGAACTTCCCGAACTCAAAAGCCAGACATTGGGCATGCGTTCGTACATCAAGACGGGCACTTATTCAAAACTGACCTTTGAATACCATCATCTTCAAGAATACAGAAGGGGCGGTGATTTGCTTGACCGTCCGGCACACGAGGCAAACATTGCGGAACAAGTGCGACACAGCATCAATACCGGAGGAATCAAGTATGATTATTTCAGTCCTGATGAAAAACACCGCATGAGTGTATTTGCATCGGCGCAGCACATTGACAGGGAAAGCTATTACGGAGGAGGACAAGACCCTAACGCGTACGGGGCGACAAAAGACCTGACCTTTGTAGTCGGTTCTCAATATGTATATCGTGCCGCCCAGTGCTTGTTTATGCCTGCCGACTTTACCGCCGGAATAGAATACAACCAAGAGAACCTTGAAGATTCGCAATGGGGATATGACAGGTTCATATCGCAGAAAGCAAAAATCGGAAGCGTCTTCGCGCAAAACGAATGGAAGAACGACAAGTGGGGAATTTTGATTGGCGGTCGTCTGGACTGGCACAGCATGCTCGAAAAGCCGGTGTTCAGTCCCCGTGCGAACATCCGTTTCAACCCGAACGAGAATATCAACCTGCGTGCAAGTTACTCGTTCGGATTCCGTGCCCCGCAAGCTTTTGACGAAGACCTTCACATCGAGAATGTAGGCGGAACGGTCTCCATGATCCGGCTGGCCGACAATCTTGAAGAGGAAAAATCACAAAGCCTGAGTGTTTCGGCAGATATGTACCACAGTTGGGGCGACTGGCAGGGAAACCTTCTCATAGAGGGCTTTTTTACCACCATAGACGATGTGTTCGCCCTCACTGAGATTGGCAAGGAAAACGGTGTCATCATTCTGGAACGGGGCAATGAAGATGGAGCAAACGTATATGGCATGACGCTGGAAGGGAAACTTGCCTGGCGTAACAAATGGCAGCTGCAGGCCGGATTCACTCTTCAAAACGCCGAATACAAGAAAGCCCGTTCATGGGATGACGGAGGAGTGGAAGAAGAGAAAAGAATGTTCCGCACCCCTAACACTTACGGTTACTTCACCATGATTTATACGCCCATAAAGCCATTGAATATCGCATTGTCCGGGACATATACAGGCTCCATGCTCGTGGAACACCATTCCGGCTATATTGAAACGAACCGGACGGAAAAAACCGGAACTTTCATGGACGTGGGATTCAAGGCATCGTATGACTTCAACTTGTACAAGGGTACAACCCTTCAGCTTAATGCAGGGATTCAGAATCTGTTCAACGCTTATCAGAACGACTTTGACAAAGGAGCTGACAGAGACTCTGGGTATATATATGGTCCAGGCATGCCCCGTTCATTTTTTGCAGGGGTAAAATTGAGTTATTAATACCTATTTAAATTTTGCTCAAGCTTATTTTAAGAAAATGACTTTATCAGAAAATTTAAACAGGCTCTAATACAATCTTAAAAAACAAGAAAGACATCTCTTACCGGGTAGCTTTTTAAAAATAAAGACAGACAAGACAAAATACAGCTACAACCGGAAGAGAGTCTTTCTCTTATTAACCTACTAAAACTTGATATTTACATGAACTAAATATCCGTACTCTTACTTTTCCCAACGGGATAGACAGACTATGACATTCGTCTGCACATCATAACAATAACTGTTTCCGTACCAGCCTCCGGGATGCAAAGCACTTCCTTTCGGTATGTACGGCACATCCGCATTGACATTGAATTTTTCGTTTCCTATACGACAGGACTGATGCCCGTCCTTCAATGCATCGGTAGAAAAAAATCCCTTATCATATGCTCTATCGTTAATTGCTTCCACAAAAATAAAAAAATAGCCAATATCACCCATTCTATAAAAACCGGCATTTGTAACTATCAACTCGATTTTGCGTACTAAACGAACAAAAATAACGACTATACGGTTAAAAGTTACAATTGGAAAAAACGTTCGGCCATCATCTTCTTGTATTTTTTTGAGATAACCAATTCTTCAGCCGCATTAAAAGGGGGATACATAACACACTTATTATCCTGCACCATGACTAAATAATGCATATTAATGATATACGACTGATGTATCTGAATGAAAACCGAATCGTAAGCGCAAAGCTGTTCTGCCGTCATATTCCGACGTAAAGGAAGGAAAGTCCCATCGGTCAAGGCGACTTCCCATATCTTACGGTTCGACAAATAACGGAAATAACCGATTTCAGAAGCCCGCAAAAACCGCATATCGCCCGTAGGAGTGACCAACATGAACGGACGGTCTTTTAATAAAGCCGACGCGTTTGCCAAATCGCTTTTCACATTCTGTTCACACAAGCGCGACATAACCACATGCAATTCGGCCGAATCGACAGGCTTCTGCAAAAAATCGAAAGCTGCGCTGCGCAAAGCATCAATCACATATTTATTATATGCCGTATAAAAGACAACCCGCATCGTCCACGTAATGTGGCCGCGCAAACGAGCCAGCACATCCATCCCCGACATATCCGGCAGCTCTACATCCAAAAACACCAAGTCGGGTTTCATTTTCTCTATCAGCCTCAATCCCGTAACCCCGTTCCGAGCCGTACCTTCTACAGATACATACGGATAGCGGCGAAGTTCAAAAGAAAGGTTATCAATAGCACTTTCTTCATCGTCTACAATAACTGTTTTAAACACCTGTTCCATAAAGAGGTTTCTTTTGTTTCTTCAATTCATATGAGTAATCTAACGGCAAACGGAAATAGACCTCGCACCCTGTCTCGTGCGCTTCTGTTTCCACATTATCAATCCGCATCACAATCGGGCGGCTATTATACGCGTTCAATAACTGAAGCGTACGGGTAATCACTTTCATTCCTGTACCGGTTCCTGAAGATCCCGAACCGAGCCGATACCCACCTCCGTTATCACGGATAAATATTTCTATCTCATCGGCGTGCCGATGAATCTGTATGTCCAAACATTTTCGCCCTTCTTTTCCCCGCAATCCATGTTTGATGGCGTTTTCTACCGGAATCTGCAACAACATGGCAGGAACCCTCACCGTAAACGGATTGATTCCGGAACCTACTTTGAGCGTATATACAAAATCGGGCTGCAACGTCTTTCCCTCCAAATCGACATAAGTCTGTACAAAATCCAATTCATCGTGCAATGTGACCGACAGGCTATCGGCAAGCTCCAGGTTACGGCGAATCAGCTTAATCAATTCATTCAGGTTAGAATCTGCATCCGAATCACGGCTAGCCCGTACCTCACGATTCAACACATTAAATATAAAATGAGGGGAAATGCGATTGCGGATATTCGCCAAGCGTAAAGACGTAATAGCCGCACGCAGGTTGCGTTCCACTTCCGCACGTTTCCTTTTCCGGTGAAGAAAAACAATCAACCCCGCCATAGCAGCCAGTACAGCCACCAACAAACCTCCATACAACCACTGGTTCAACCGCAACACTTCATTCTCTTTTTGCTGAAGAGACATTTCTTTCTTCATCAGTGTGCTGTCGCGCTGATAACGCAATGCCATATCCGCCACTCTCATGCGGATACGTTCGTTACGGGTAGAGTCGTCTATGCGGTTGTTCTCTTTCAGGTAATAGTAAGCCTGTCGGAAGTCTCCGCTTTCCTCAAAATAGTGCTGCAAGTAACGGTTGCGTATATGCAGCATATTAGGGTCGATGACATCCGGCTTCACGGCTTCTTGCAGATGCTTCCTTGCCAAAGGCAAATCGCCTCTCTTCAAAGCCAATTCTATCAACTGCGTATCAATGTAATACAAAGCCGAAGTGTTTTCCATTTCCTTAAAATAGGCGTAGCACTGAGTCAGGTAATAGGTCGCCGAATCAGTTTCGTCCATCAACAAAAAGACCTCACCTAAGTTAATCATGGTCATGTTCCGCTCGAACTTCATTTCAGGATAACGGTTGGTGAAAGCCAGCAAACGGCGGAAATAAGCCAATGCCGATGGATAATCCTGCCGGTAGTAATAAGAGTTTCCCCGATTGTTCAAGTAAATATGTTTTTCGTATGGCTGCATCCGGTCGAAATACTTCCCAGCCAAATCATAATAATAATCGCAACGGGCAAAATCGCGCAAATTCATATTCACTTGCGCCAACCCATAATAGACGGGGAAACGTTCTTCGTCAGGCATCTGCAACGAATCGGCCAACGCCAACGCTTTCCGATACCAAAACGAACTCCAGTCATATTTACCTTCGCCTCCGTACGCATCAGCTAAATTCAGCGCGACATTAAGCGATTTATATTTATCGTCTATCCGCTCACAAAAACGGTATGCCTCATTAAAAGCCATCCGCGCGGAATCAAACATCGCCATACGGGCGTACAAATTCCCTTTCATATTCCATACTTCGGCAGCCAGTTGCCAAAACTGTGCACCGGAAGACACGGACGGCTTGCGGCAAAAAACTTCCGCCAAGCGTAAAAGGCATTCCGCCGAATCTTCTTCCGACATGAACATTTTCGCTTTTGCCTTCATGACGAGCAATTGGTAATAAGTGATGCTGTCGCTTACCGAAGGCAATATGCTATCTACTTTACCGCATACATAAACCGGACGACCGCTCAACGAATCCTCCCATCCGGCAAACAAACGCGTATAAACACCTGCGTCCTTCACCTTTTGCTTCCAACCGCAACCTCCTATCACCCCCATTAGAAAGCATCCGAACAATAACCATACGATTCTTCTGTGCATAATTTTGTCTTGTTTTATGTCTTGTAAAGGCAAATGTATGTAAAAAATGTACACAAAGCAAAAATATGTCAAATAAATTGCGCACACAAGCCGGGAAAATCATTACTTTTGAATAAAAATTCAACCGAAGCTACAAACATCTTAAAAAAGAAAAGACATGAAAACATTATCAAATGAAAAAGTCAGCATTCAAGTAGCCGGCCACGGAGCCGAACTGACGAGCATCACCGCCAATGAAACAGAATATTTGTGGCAAGCCGACCCCCGGTTTTGGGCACGCCACTCACCCATCCTGTTCCCTATCGTAGGGCGGGTATGGAACAACGTATACCGTCACAAAGGAAACGAGTACGAACTGGGACAACACGGTTTTGCCCGCGATATGGATTTCCAGCTAACTTACAAAGAAGACAATGCGTTGATTTACAGTCTAGAAAGTGACAATGAGACTTTAAAAAAATATCCTTTCCCATTCGTTCTCGAAGTGGGCTACCGCTTAAAAGGAAACCGCATCGAAGTGATGTGGAGCGTACAGAATACAGGAGACGAAAAAATGTACTTCCAAATAGGGGCGCATCCGGCATTCAATTACCGTGACTTCGACCCCGTAACCAATGAAAAAGGATTCCTGTTTTTCGGTAAAGACAAAGACACACTGGAATATGTTTCACCAAGCGAAAAAGGATGTACCTCGAACAAGCGAAACACCCTAAAGCTAAACGAAGGAATGCTAGAACTTACACCCGACACTTTCCGGTGCGACACATATATGTTCGACAACAGCCAACTGAAGAAAATAACACTAACGGATAAAGCTAAAAATCCGTATATCAGCTTAGAATTTGACAGCCCGCTGGTTGCCATTTGGTCGCCTACGGTGGCTCACCCCGATGTCCCGTTCGTCTGCATAGAGCCGTGGTACGGACGTTGTGACTCTGTAGGTTACAGAGGCGAATTTAAAGACCGCGAATGGATGCAGTGTCTTGAACCGGACAAGAGTTTCGATGCCGGATACTCCATCATATTAGAAGACGTTCGCTAAAAATCACCTGTCCGCCGCTTATGACGATTTATCTTTACGACCGGACATTCGAAGGCTTGCTTACGGCCCTGTTTGACGCTTACGCCCGCCGGACATTTCCCGACGAGCTTCTGCATGAAACAGAGCCGTTGCCTTTTTTCTATGACGAAGCATACCACGTAATAACCGATTCAGAGAAAGCCGGACGGGTATGGAAAGGACTATGCAAGAAACTTTCGCGCCACTCGATTACGCTGATTACATACTGCTGGCTATCCGAAAACCCCGGAGCACCCCTACTGCTGATGCAGTATATGAAAAAGGTATTCGATGCCAAACAAGCTATTGAAACCGACTTTGCCGACCCCACCGTATTAAAAGTAACACAACTCGGCAAGAAAGTCGGCGGAGAGCGCTACCGCATCCTCCAGTTCATGCGCTTCCAAAAGCTTGCCGACGGTACCTACTTCGGTGTTATGGAGCCTCTTTACAACGTTTTATCACTTACCATCGGCCACTTCCGCGACCGTTTCGCCGACCAACGATGGATTATCTACGATGCCCGCCGTCGTTTCGGATATTATTACGACGGTACGGAAGTAAGCGAAATCACATTTGCCGATGTTTCGCAAGCGGCTTTGCTTACCGGAAAACCCGATGAAAGCCTATTGGATAAAAATGAAAAGCTCTACCAAACGTTATGGAAAAACTACTTCGACTCCATCTGTATCCGCGAACGCCTGAACCCGATAAAACATAAAAAAGACATGCCTGTGCGTTACTGGAAATTCCTGACGGAAAAGGCATATTAACCCAACACCGATTCCAACAGCATATAACTGCCTTTGAGGTAAGATTATTAATCTTATCCATACAGCAGCTATATCTGAGAACAATTAAAAAAACATCCATCGCTTCGGCGGCATACTTCTCAAGCCGCAACGTGAAAGGCCTGCATCGTATGCCAAAGCATTAATACGGAAACAGCAACGGCAAGACAAACACCATAACGACTCCCATAATGACCTGTAGCGGAAGCCCTACCTTCACGTAATCCATAAATGTATATTGTCCGGCAGGCATCACCAAGGCATTGGGCGGCGTAGAGAACGGCGAAGCAAAACACATACTGGCCGCTACCGTCACCGCAAACAAAAAAGGCACAGGACTAACCCCTATTTGCATCGCACTTTGCAAGGCGATAGGCGCCATCAATACCGCCGTAACCGTATTGCTGATAAACATCGTCATCAACGAAGTGGTAAAGTAAATGCCTGCCATCAACGCCATAGGGCCATAATCCCCCAATCCGTCCACCAATGAGCCGGAGATATAATCAGACGCCCCTGTCTTTTCCAGCGCCAACGACATGGGAAGCATACCTGCAAACAGCACGATTGTCTCCCAATTGATGGTCTTATACGCGGCCTCTACGTTGCGGAAACATCCTGTCAGCACCATCAACATGGCAGCTATCATCACCGCTGTAACCGGAGCTACCGGAATGAAGTCGAATACCATCATCGCCACCATCAACAACATGATAACCGCCGCTACCGGCGCCTTATAATCCAAGGTCACCTTAGCTGCTTCGGCAAGCGGTTGCCCTAATACCACCCAGTCGGTATCTTCTTTCGTAAGCCGGGCAATGTCTTGCCAAGTGCCCTGCACCAACAATACGTCGCCACTATGCATCCGTACTTTTCCCAAATCTTGCAGGATGTATTCCTTTTTCCGCCGGATGCCCAAAACGTTTACATTAAACTTATCCCGGAAACCGGCTTCCTTTACCCGCTGGTTAATCATGCTGGAGGAAGGCATCAGCACGATTTCGGCAATGCCAATATCATAAAAATCAAGCGAGTTTCCCGTTCCTTCCGCCATTTCGGTGGCATGCCCGTCCATCAGCTTCAGAGAATAGTCCGATGCAAAACGAGACACCACATCCACTTCGCCGGTAACATACAATACATCACCAGCCTGAAGCATCGTGTCGGGAGACGCCAATTTCTGTGTCACAGTCTTTAAGAAACGGTGTTGCGAACTTTCCCCCCGGCGCACTTCCAGTATGTTCAGCCCGTACTTACGACGCACATCCAGTGCCTGTATGGTCTGCCCCAACGGCAAAGAATCCGACTCTACCTGCACACGAAACAAATTATCCGACAACCCGTATTCTTTCACCAATTCGTCCAACGACTTGCCCGACGAAGCCCGCTCGTCTTTTTTCCGCTTTTTCGAAAGGAACCATTTCGTGAGCGGAAGCAATACAACGATGCCCGTCAGCATACATACCAACCCTACCGGCAGGAATGAAAAGAACGACAAAGGTTCAAAACCCGCATGGACCAACGCATCTTGGATTACCAAGTTCGGCGGCGTACCGATAAGCGTCATCATGCCACCCATGCTGCTGGCAAAAGCCAACGGCATCAGCAGACGGGAAGGATTCATGCCCGCATTATGAGCCAGACTCACCACGATAGGCAGCATCAAGGCTACCGTCCCGGTATTGCTGACAAAAGCACCGATAGCGGAAGTGACCAGCATCACCAGTAAGAACAGACGCAATTCACTTTTCCCCGCCATCTTCAAGATGCGCGAACTGACCATCTTTGCCAATCCCGTTTGAAAAATAGCCCCTCCTACCACAAAGAGCCCTACCATCATAATAACGACAGAATTGGAAAACCCCGACAGAGCCTCTTCGGGAGTCAGAATGTGAAACACCAACAAACCTATCAACGCACAAAGCGCAACGATGTCCGACCGCACTTTCCCCGATACAAAGAAAGCTGCAGACAACACTAAAATAAAAAGAGTTACAAGCATCAATCTAAAAAAGTTAAGCATTAAACACACCGCATATCCCCGCTATCCACCGGTAGCCGGCACCTCGCGGATATGCATAAACTTCACAAGCCCCATCCGGTCAACCGCCATGCTGGAACTGTTCAATCAGCAAAGTGAGATTTGCCGTGAACAAGCGGACAGAAATGGCAAGCAAAATAATCCCGAAAAACTTACGGATAATATAAATGCCACCTTTCCCCAACAAACGCTCAATGCGGCCGGTCATCTTTAAAACAATAAACACCCATACCATGTTCAGCACCAATGCCAATAAAATATTAACCGTTGCATATTCCGCCCGCAACGACAATAAGGTGGTGAACGAACCAGCTCCTGCAAGCAACGGGAAAACCAACGGCACCAACGTAGCTTCTTTTATCGGCCCTATATTCTTAAACACTTCTATGTCTAATATCATTTCGATTGACATCAAGAATATGACAAAAGCACCCGCCACCGCAAACGAAGCGATGTCTACCTGAAACAACTTTAAAATCATATCGCCGGCAAAAAAGAACGCCAACAGCAATCCCGCCGCTATCAAGGTCGCCTCTAATGCGTTGACAGAACGTCCCTTTTGCTTCAAATCTAAAATGATAGGGACTGCTCCGATAATGTCAATCACCGCAAACAACACGATAAATGCGCTAATCAATTCCTGAAAATCAAATACTCCCATAGTCTTCTTGCTTTTAGTTTTTGTTCACAAAAGTAACATAAAAAAACGAGATTCCGGATATACCGGCGGGAATATTATCGCCTTTACGTAAGAAAGAACGATTAAAAAAGGTAAAACACGCCCTATTTATCAGAATATTGTTTAACTTTGTGTGTTAAAATGTAACTTAATAAAGTTAAAGACAGATGGAAGAAAACAGTATGTATGATAAACTTTTGCTGCTTCCCCTATTCCAAGGCCTATGCAAAGAAGATTTCACAAGCATATTGGAAAAAGTCAAGCTGCACTTTCAAAAATATCCGAAAGGAAGCTGTATCATACGCCAAGGAAACGTATGCGACAGCCTGACTTTCGTGCTGCAAGGCAAAGTAATGTCGGAATCGGCAGATGACGCACGAAACTACGCGCTTTACGAAACAGTAGAAGCACCCTACGTAATAGAGCCTTATTCGCTGTTCGGCATGTATCCGCAATATAACGCATCGTATCATGCGCTGACTGATGTAAACATCATCACCATCAATAAAAACTATATCCTGACGGAACTGAACAAGTATGACATCTTTCAACTGAACTTCATGAATTTGCTCAGCAACCGGGCGCAAACCATTTACCGCCGCTTATGGAACGCTCATATAGGAAACACCCAAAACAAAATCATCAACTTCTTATTGCTGCGATGCACTACAACCGCCGGCGTCAAACGGCTGCACGCCCGGATGGAAGACCTCGCCGACTTGCTTGATGACACACGCATTAACGTGTCGAAAGTGTTAAACGAACTTAAACAACAAGGCTTGGTATCCTTAAGCCGGCGCGAAATAGAAATTCCTGACATGAATGCCCTGATAGCTTATAACAAGAAAACAGACTAAAGTAAAAAATATGCAATTATGGAAAATCCTTTTTTACAACCCTATCATACGCCGCACGGCACCGTACCGTTCAACAAAATCGCCTTAACAGACTACGAACCGGCCATCCGTGAAGGCATGCGGCGTGAAGACGAAGAAATAAGGCAGATTACCGACAATCCGGAAAAGCCGACATTTTCCAATACAATACAAGCGCTGGAGCAATCCGGAGAATTACTTGAGCGTGTGACAACCGTCATGTTCAACCTGATGAGCGCCGAGACGTGCGACGAACTGGAAGCCATAGCCGAGAGACTAATGCCCGAACTATCGGAACACAGCAACAATATCAGCCTGAACGAAACGCTTTTCAAACGTATCAAATATGTATATGACACACAAGACCAACTTACACTGACATCCGAGGAACGCCGGTTACTGGAAAAGACATACGACGGATTTGTGCGTAGCGGAGCCAACTTGTCGGATGCCGACAAAGAAACATACCGCAAGCTCAGCATGGAACTGAGCACACTCACCCTCCGCTTTTCGCAAAATCACTTAAAAGAGACGAATAATTACGAACTGTACCTGACTGCTGCAGAAGACCTGAAAGGACTTCCTGAAAGCATCATAGAGGCAGCAGCCCATGCAGCAAGCGAAAAAGGAAAAGCCGGATGGATTTTCACGTTGCATGCGCCCAGTTACGTACCCTTCATGAAATATTGCGACAACCGGGAATTGCGCCGGAAACTGTATATGGCATATAATACCCAATGTACGCACGACAACGAACAGAACAACCTCGATATCGTAAAACGCTTGGTAAACCTGCGTATGCAACTCGCACAATTGCTGGGCTATACCGACTTTGCCGACTTTGTACTGCGCAAACGCATGGCAAAAAACAGCCAGCACGTATACCGTCTGCTTGACCAGCTATTAGAAGCTTATACACCTACCGCCCACAAGGAAGTGGAAGAAGTAGCCGCATTGGCACGGCAAGGCGAAGGAACAGACTTCAAACTCATGCCATGGGACTTCTCTTATTATTCTGACAAACTGCAGAAAATCAAATTTTCGCTTGACGATGAAGAACTCCGCTCGTATTTCGAAATCAATCAAGTGAAATCCGGAGTTTTCGGACTTGCCACCCGCCTATATGGCATTACCTTCAAGGAAAACAAAGACATCCCGGTTTACCATCCCGATGTCAAAGCCTATGAAGTCTACGATAAAGACGGAAGCTTTTTGGCTGTGCTATATACCGACTTCTACCCGAGGGCAGGGAAAAAGTCGGGAGCATGGATGACAAGTTATAAAGAACAATGGATTGAAGACAACGGCAACGATAGCCGCCCGCACATATCTGTCACCATGAATTTCACCAAACCTACCCCCGACAAACCGGCATTGCTGACATTCTCGGAAGTAACAGCTTTCCTGCACGAATTCGGGCATGCCTTGCACGGTATGTTTGCCCGCACACGTTTTAAAAGCATGAGCGGAACAAACGTATACTGGGATTTTGTAGAACTCCCTTCGCAAATTATGGAAAACTTTGCCATTGAAAAAGAATTTCTTAATACCTTTGCACGGCATTACCAAACCCATAAGCCATTACCCGACGAACTGATACGACGGATTATCTACGCGGCAAATTTTAATGTGGCATACACCTGCCTCCGCCAAGTAAGCTTCGGTTTGCTCGATATGGCATGGTACACACGCCGCACACTTTTCGAGGGGAACGTGCAAACCTATGAACGTGAAGCCTGGAAACGCGCCCAGCTCTTACCGCAAGCGGAAGATACATGCATGAGTGTACAATTCGGGCACATCATGTCGGGAGGTTATGCGGCAGGCTACTATAGCTACAAATGGGCAGAAGTATTAGATGCCGACGCTTTCTCTGTATTCAAAGAAAAAGGCATCTTCAATACAGAGGTGGCCCAATCGTTCCGCGACAACATCTTGTCGAAAGGCGGGACTGAGCACCCGATGGTGTTATACAAACGCTTCCGCGGGCAAGAACCAACCATCGACGCTTTACTGAAACGGAACGGAATAAAGAACAACCCGGTTGCAGATTGAAAATCTTTAAAACCCTAAGAGAGCTAAAGGATTCTCAAGTCCGCTACTCAAGACTAATAATTAATATGAGGAATATGCAAATGAAAAAATACCTATCATACATCGGGCTATGCCTGACCTTCTTGCTTTACGGATGCAATGAAGACGATGTGTTCGAAATCTTCGCGAACGGACAAACATGGTATTGGAGTTCTTCGTATGACACTACCAACTGGGAAGACGACAACAAATGGGATATGACCCTTTCGGTAGACGATGTAGCCCGTATCAACAGTACAAAAGATTCCTATTATGTCCGCTTCTCCGACAACGGAACTGTAGAAGGAAAAGGAAACGCTATCACTTTCAGCGGCACATGGAGTGCCAACGGAGAGGACCGCAGCTTTTCCATCCATATCAAATCAGACCGTACGCCGAGCGGACTCGACAAAACGTTTTTCGACGAAATAAGCAGCGCCAAGTTCTACCGCGGAGACGCTACGCTCATCAAACTTTTCAATATAGACAAAAACCATTTCATCCAGTTCGGCACGAACAGGATGACCAAATAAACAGAAACAACGATTTATGGAACCGACCGACAGCAAACAAGAAACATTAGACAAGCGGTATATGCGCATGGCTACCATTTGGGCGGAAAACTCCTACTGCCAAAGAAGAAAAGTAGGCGCCCTGATTGTAAAAAACAAAATGATCATCTCGGATGGCTACAACGGGACACCCGCCGGATTCGAGAATGTATGCGAAGACGAACACGGATTGACCAAACCCTACGTACTGCATGCCGAAGCCAATGCCATCACAAAGATAGCCCGATCGAACAACAGCAGCGAAGGTGCAACACTCTACGTCACCGCCTCACCCTGCATCGAATGTGCCAAATTAATTATCCAGGCAGGCATCAAGCGGGTGGTTTATGCCGAAAAATACAGGCTGGAAGACGGAATTAACCTTTTAAAACGAGCCAATATCGAAGTGATTCATTTAAACGAAGGAGAAACATATGACGACAAGCAATAACAAAAACCGGCTTATGCCTTTCCTGCTCGCCTTATGCGTAGTAGCGGGCATCCTCATCGGAACGTTCTATGCCAACCATTTTTCGGGTAACAAGTTAGGCATTATCAACACATCGTCCAACAAGCTGAATGCGCTTTTGCGCATCATTGACGACCAATACGTAGATACGGTAAATATGTACGACTTGGTAGAAGAAGCCATGCCGCAAATCCTTGGCGAACTCGACCCGCACTCGGCATACATTCCCGCTAAAGACTTAGAAGCAGTCAACTCCGACCTGAAAGGAAGCTTTAGCGGCGTAGGCATTCAGTTCACTATCCAAGACGACACCATCCATGTAAACAATGTCATTCCCGGAGGGCCTTCGGAGAAAGTAGGCATGCTGGCCGGCGACCGAATCATCGAAGTAGACGATTCGGCCTTTGTAGGTAAGGTAGTGACTAATACAGAAGCCATGCGCCGGCTGAAAGGAGAAAAGGGAAGCACTGTGAAACTGGGCATTTACCGGCCGGGGGAAGAAGAGATTCTTCACTTTACCGTAGTACGCGGCGATATTCCCGTAAAAAGCATCGATGCGGCTTATATGGTCAACGACCGTTTCGGATACATCAAAGTGAACAAGTTCGGCGAAACCACTTATCCTGAATTGCTCGTCGCCCTCGCTAAGCTGAATCAAGCAAAATACCAAGGACTGATTATCGACTTACGCGGAAACACAGGCGGATATATGGCTGCGGCTATCCAAATGATTAACGAATTCCTTCCAGGAAACAGCCTGATCGTATACACCGAAGGGCGGAAGTCTCCAAGAGAGAACTACACTTCCAACGGAACCGGAAGCAGCCAAGGCCTTCCGCTTGTCGTATTGATGGATGAAGGTTCTGCATCGGCAAGCGAAATCTTTGCGGGAGCTATCCAAGATAACGACCGAGGTACCATCATAGGCCGCCGCTCGTTCGGAAAAGGATTGGTGCAACAGCCCATAGAGTTCAGTGACGGTTCAGCCATTCGCCTGACCATCGCACGTTATTACACCCCATCGGGACGCTGCATCCAAAAGCCATACGAAAAAGGAAACGATTCGGAATATGAAATGGATTTGATTACACGATACGAACACGGCGAATTCTTCTCGGCGGACAGCATCAAGCAAAACACCCAAGAAATCTATCACACCCATTTAGGACGCACCGTATACGGAGGCGGAGGCATTATGCCCGACATATTCGTGCCACAAGACACTACCGGCATGACTTCTTACTTCCGCATGGCAGCTACCCGCGGGCTGATTGTCCGCTATACATTAGACTACACGGACAAAAACCGCAGCACACTCCAACAATATACCACACCCGACAGTATGGCTGCTTACCTGAAAACACAAAACCTGCTGGAGAAGTTCGCCTCATACGCTGAAAAGAAAGGCTTGAAACGCCGGAACATCTTGATGTATAAATCGAAAAAGCTATTCGATGAAGTATTGTACGGCAACATTATCTACAATATGCTGGGTACGGAAGCCTACATTGCATACATCAACAAGACCGACCAAACCGTCTTAAAAGCACTCGAAGTCTTAGAAAAAGGAGAGTCATTCCCTAAAGCACCGGAAGAAGAATCTTAAAGAATGTGTCAATGTGCTCATGTGCCAATGAAACAATGTCAATAGCATTAGCACATGAGCACATTGACACATTAACACATTAGCATCATGAACAACAAACAATCCATCCGGACTGAAATAGCCCTGAAGAAAAAACAACATACGAAAGAAGAGCTTCACAGGCTTTCCGACCTCCTGCTCAGTCGGTTAGAAAAACATCCGTTATTTCAAGCGGCTCGTGCCGTACTGCTCTACTATTCCCTGCCGGATGAAGTGCAAACCCACGAATTCGTGGAAAAATGGAGTAAAGAAAAAGACATCATCCTTCCTGTTGTAAAAGGTGACGAACTGGAGTTGCGGAAATATACGGGAAATGCAAATCTCACCACTGGCGGTTTCCATATCAAAGAACCCACCGGACTCTCTCTTACCGACTTAAGCTCCATTGGACTTGCTTTCATCCCTGGTGTTTCGTTCGACCGCCAAGGAAACCGGTTAGGGCGCGGCAAAGGATATTACGACCGTCTTCTGCACAACCTCTCCCTATATAAAATAGGTATATGCTTCCAGTTCCAGCTTTACGAAACACCCCTTCCAGCCAATGAACAAGACATACCTATGGACGAAGTATGGACTGAAAACGGAAGAATGCATTAATCCCCTTTCAACGGAATATGATGTTTACGATAACTTGCGAACCAACTTGTGCATTCAAGCTCCGTATCAAGAGCGTACGGCTCATCGCTAATTCCTGGCGCAACACCGAAGAAGAAAGATGTACATACAACACTTGGTTTTTGATATACAGATTCGTTGTGTAGCGGGCAATGGCAACACCCACCACATCTTTCCAAGCATCAATCAACCGATATTCATTCAAAGGGGTTTCCAGCCCTTCCTGCCTCAACAAACGACGGATGACGTCGCCTACCTGTTCCGTATTGTTTCTTTTCATACATCACCCTCCTCTTCACGCGCAGACACACCTCCGTCCTCTACCTCAAACACCCGGTAATCCTTACCAACCTCACGCAATATCTTATCCAAATGCTCCCGATTGGTATCGGTGATAAATATCTGCCCGAAATTATCTCCCGCCACCAATTTCACAATCTGCTCCACACGCGAAGCATCCAACTTATCGAAAATGTCATCCAGCAGCACAATGGGTACAGTATGGCTTCCGGTACGCTTCAAGAAATCGAATTGAGCCAATTTAAGCGCTATCAGGTAAGTCTTGTTTTGCCCCTGCGAGCCTTCCCGCTTGATGGGAAAACCTTCCAACTCCATTATCAAATCATCCTTGTGCACCCCCTTGGTCGAGTAGCCCAAAATACGGTCACGCTGACGGCTTTCTTTCAACTGTTGCGACAAGCTGCCTTGCGCCGCATGCGACTCGTATGCAAGCCCCACCAGCTCCTTACCCTGCGAAATATAAGCATAATAAGACCGGAACACCGGAATAAACTCATCCACAAAATCCTTCCGCTTGCGGAACACAACCTCCCCCGTAAGCGCCATCGCCTCTTCCCATAACAACATCAGGTCTTCTTCCGGCTCCAATTCCGCCTTGAGCAAAGCGTTACGCTGCTGCAATGCCTTATTATAACGAATCAACGCATCCAGGTACTCACGGTCGAACTGCGAAATCACCACATCCATGAATTTCCGCCGCTCTTCGCTTCCCCCAGCAATCAGCCACGAATCGGCTGGCGAAACCATCACCAGCGGTATCAGCCCTATATGGTCGGACAAACGCGTATATTCTTTCTTGTTCCGCTTAAACTGCTTTTTCTGCCTTCGTTTCAAGCCGCAATACACTTCTTCAGGCTCACCGGCATCGGTCTCGTAAAACCCTTGCAACACAAAAAAATCCCTGTCGTGAAGGATGTTCTGCGAATCAATCGGGTTGGTGGCGCTTTTACAAAACGACAAATAATACACCGCATCCATCAGATTGGTCTTTCCCATCCCGTTCTTTCCGATGATGCAATTCAGCTTCCGCGAAAAAGCCAGTTCCACTTGTTCCAGATTCTTATAATTTAAGATAGAAATGCGTTTCAACCACATACGTATATTCCTTTTTGAGCTACAAAAATACGAATAAAAGCAAGATTGATAAAAAAACATGCCCGCAAATTTCATTTATAAACAGAAATAAACTACTTTTGCTGACCGAAAATCGCAACATAAGGAAAATAATAAAAAACAAATAAGAAGATGTCAAAAGAAAATCAAATTCACGACCCGTTGAATGTAGACGAAGCGTTGAACACTTCAGAAGCATTCCTGTTAAAGTACAAAAACCTGTTTGTAGGTATCGTTGTTGCTATTGTCGTAATCGTATGCGGCGTATTGGCATATAATCATTTCATCGGTGAGCCCAAAGAACTGAAAGCGTCCGAAGCCTTGTTTAAAGGAGAACGGTATTTCGGAAACGACGATTTCGAATCAGCCTTAAACGGTGACAGCTTAGGTTATGCCGGATTCCTGAAAATCGCCGACGAATACAGCGGAACCGATGCAGGAAACCTTGCCAACGTCTATTGCGGGCTTTGCTATGCGCAAATGGGCAAATACGAAGAAGCGGCAACTTATCTCGATAAGTTCAATGCGGATGACTATATGGTAGCCCCTGCCGTATTGGGCACTTTGGGCAACTGCTATGCACAGATGGGACAATTAGACAAAGCAGCGGCAACCTTGCTGAAAGCAGCCGATAAAGCCGACAGCAACACGTTAAGCCCGATTTACCTGTTGCAGGCTGGCCAGATTCTGGAAAAACAAGGCAAAAACTCGGAAGCCGTAGACGCGTACAAACAAATCAAGACGAAATACGCCAACTCTTATCAGGCCATGAACATCGACAAATACATCGAACGCGCATCCATCAAATAAGATTAATAGAAAACACAAAGACGCAAAAACGCGGAATCCATATCTTTGCGTTTTTGCGTCTTTGCTTTTGGCTTAAATGCAAATAAAATATACCCCTATTCATTATTAACTATAAACTTTTCTACCATGTCTACAGCTTACCACAATTTATCCGACTACAACACCCATTCCGTACCCGATGCGTCAGCCATGCGCTTCGGCATCGTGGTATCCGAATGGAACCAAAACATTACAGACGCCCTCCTGAACGGAGCTTTGAATACATTAAAAAAACACGGAGCCAAGGACGAGAACATCTTGGTAAAGACTGTTCCGGGCAGTTTCGAATTAACTTACGGTTCCGCCCAACTCGTTAAAAGCGGTAAAGTCGATGCCGTCATCGCTTTGGGTTGTGTAGTACGCGGAGACACTCCTCACTTCGATTATGTATGCATGGGAGCCACACAAGGCATCACCTATCTGAACGCAACCTGCGACATCCCGGTCATTTACGGGCTGATTACAACCAATAATATGCAGCAAGCGGAGGAGCGTGCCGGCGGAAAACTGGGAAACAAAGGTGACGAATGCGCCGTCGATGCAATAAAAATGGTAGATTTCGCTTGCAGATTAAAAAAATAGTATTACCTTTGCAGCGCAATTAAGGAAACAAGGGAATTGAGAATAAAGAAGGAAAAGACAACCCTCAATTTTAATTTTCAATTCTCAATTTAAAAGGGCAAATACCAGAGTGGCCAAATGGGGCAGACTGTAAATCTGCTGGCTTACGCCTTCGGTGGTTCGAATCCATCTTTGCCCACGCAAAACAACTTGCGGAAGTAGCTCA
>CASFRN010000078.1 GCA_949296855.1 uncultured Bacteroides sp.
ACAAACTTATATCTGGAATCCGAGACTGTTTTGTCACGGATTCACTAATCATGTGCCATAGTAAACCAAGCAAATGCTTCGAGGCGGTTTTAAGGCAATACATGGAGATTTGCTGCATATACGTTTTAGAGAAAAGATACTTTTTTTATTTCATCCACAAAAGCCTCAAAGCAATTTCTTCGCATGGAAGGGCACTCCTATTAAAAAGATACCAAATTAACAAGTTTGTAACGAGATTCGCATAGAAATGAAATAAGGGCGCAATATCGATGCAAAATCACAATTTTACTTTTGCAAACGAAATTAAACCCTAATAAACAATTATCTTATGCAAAGCAAACTTATTACAAACAAATCCATGCTAAGGAAACTCCTTTCCTTTGCGTTTTTTCTTTTAGTAAGTACGTATGCATTTGCCCAAAACACAGTGACCGGTACCGTTACAGACAATACCGGAACGCCATTGATTGGGGTAAGTGTAATTGAAAAAGGTACTACAAATGGTAATGTTACCGACATTGACGGTAAGTACACTGTGAACGTAGAAAAGGGGAAAACGTTAGTTTTCTCCTACATCGGCTATGTGACCCAAGAAGTAGAAATCCAATCGAATACCATCAACATTGTGATGGGCGAGGATTCGCAATTATTGGAAGAAGTCGTAGTCATCGGTTACGGCAGTATGCAGCGCAAAGACGTGACCAGTTCTATTACTACCGTAAAAGCAGAAGACCTGAACGTAGGTGTCTACACCTCACCAGCCCAATTGCTGCAAGGCAAAGTGCCGGGCTTAACAATTGCTAATACCAGCGACCCAAATGGTTCGCCTTCTATTTCCTTGCGCGGTGCCTCTACACTCCGTTCAGGTGAGGCAATGGAACCTTATTATGTGATCGACGGTGTGCCGGGCGTAAGTCTTTCACTCATTGCACCTGAAGATATCGAAAGCATTGATGTATTGCGTGACGCCTCAGCTACAGCTATTTACGGTTCGAAAGCAGCCAACGGCGTTATCATCGTCACTACTAAAAAAGGTAACAAAGAGGGACGTACGAACGTAAGCTATAGCGGTTATGTAGCATGGGACAAAGCCTTGAATACTTTGGACATGATGACCGCCGACGAAGTATTGGCATACACAGAAGCCAACAACATCGACTTATCAGGTTATTACGATGTAAACAACCCGGCAAACGTCAATTGGCAAGACGAAGTGCTCCGTACAGCTTTCAGCCATAATCACAATGTAGCCATCAACGGAGGAAATGAAAAAACTTCGTATAATGCGTCTCTCAACTTCCTCGAACGTCAAGGAGTTGTACGCGGTACTGGAATGGATCGCTTGACAGCCCGTTCGTTCTTGCAGACCAAAGCATTCAACGACCGCTTAGACCTTTCGTTCAGCATAAACGCCAGCATTTCAAACAATGAAAGCAGCCCTACAGACAATGAAGGCAGAAGCGCACTGGATGCCATGAACTACTACTTGCCTCTGAACCCAATTTACAACGAAGACGGCACTTATTACGGAAGAACCACTTCACAATATTACAACCCGATGTCTTTAATTAATGAAGACCGTTATAAGACCACACAAAAGTTATTACAAGGTGTAGCCAAAGCAACGGTACACATCATTGACGGATTGGATTGGAACTTGAACTTGTCTTATCAAAACGAACAATACATTTACAATAAATACCATTCTTCTAAATCACAAATCGTTGATTACGCTTCTCGCAATGGCGATGCTGAACGCAGCACAGTAGAAAACATCAAGAAACAAATGGAAACCTACATCAATTGGGACCGTACATTCAACGATGCACACAAAGTGGGCGTTATGTTGGGTTACTCTTGGGAACAGGCAGACAATAACGACGGTTTCGGAGTTCGGGCTTATAATTTCTATAATGATGATTTGAGTTACTACAATTTAGCATTAGCAAACAACATGTCACAAGATGAAATCGGCAACTTGAACTCACAATATCTGCTTTCTACTTTGCGCATGATTTCATATTATGGCCGTATCAACTATAGCTACAATAGCAAATACCTGCTACAGGCTACTATCCGTCGGGACGGTTCTTCGGCATTCGGCGTTAACAACCGCTGGGGTACATTCCCCGCAGTATCTGCTGCATGGCGTATCATCGAAGAAGACTTCATGAAAGACCAAAACATTTTTGATGATTTGAAATTCCGTATCGGCTATGGTGTCAGCGGTAACTCACTTGGATTTGATGCCTTCTACTCACGCCAGGTATATGGTTCTACCGGATGGTTTACCGGATCAGACGGAAACAGTTACCGTGTATTGGGCGCAACACGTAATGCAAATCCTAACTTGAAATGGGAAAAGACAGGTATGTTCAACGTTGGTCTGGATTTCGGTTTCTTCAACAACCGCTTGACCGGTACCATCGAATATTATAATAAAAAGACAAGTGACTTGATTTACAGTTATGGAGTATCTACATTGATTTATCCATATAATACAATGGTAGCCAACGTCGGCGACATCAGCAACAAAGGTATCGAAATCACTATTAATGCCGTTCCGGTACAAACCAAAGATTTCACTTGGAGCACTTCGCTAAACTTATCGCATAACAAGAATGAAGTAGTCTCCATGTCAAATTCGGAATTTAGCGTAAACTTCATTGATATGGCAGACCCGAATATCAACAGCTATTCTAACCAACATGTACAACGCTTAATGGAAGGCGCTCCTATCGGACAATTCTACTTGTGGGAATGGGCAGGATATGATGAAAACGGAATGTCTGTATTCAATGACTATGACGCAAATGGAAATCTGATTGGCGTCACAGATAAACCAGACGATACAGACCGCCGTATGGCAGGTTCTGCACAACCGAAAATTACCTTCGGCTGGAACAACGACCTGACATGGAAAAACTGGTCATTGAGCGCATTTTTCCAAGGGGTGGCAGGCAATAAGATATTCAATGCTATCCGCGCAAGCTATAGCGACCCGACATTGCTTTCAAGTTTCGGAAAGAATATTTTAGCAGAAGTAGCAACCGAACAACACGCTAACGACTCTCGTGCTCAAGCACCTTCTACCCGTTACTCGGAAAATGGTTCTTACCTTCGCCTGTCTACCCTGACTTTAGGCTACAACTTCGGTAAATTGGGCAACTGGGTAAACAACATGCGCATCTACGCTACTTGCAACAATGTATTCACCATCACAGGTTACAAAGGCATTGACCCTGAAGTAAATTTGGGAGGCTTAACTCCGGGTATGGACATGCGTAACAACAATTATCCGCGTACCCGTAGCTTTATGGTGGGTGTAAATATGAACTTCTAACCAACAAAGGAGACAAGATTTATATGAAAACAAAAAATATACTTACCGGTGCCATGCTGGCACTTGCAACAATCAGTTGCTCAGATTTGGATGTGGATATCAAATCCCAATACACGGATTATCCCATGGATTCGGAGATTGCCTTAGATGCCAGAATAAGCAACGCTTATTACGCATTCCGCGCACCATTGAACCGCCGTTACGATGAATTGCTTTCACTTAGTTCAGACGAATACTCAGCCGTTTGCTTTGCCGGAGGATGGCTGGACGGACGCCAATATTCAAACTGCTCTACCCATTCATGGAATGCTTCTGCCAATGATAACCAATTGAATGTATGTAGCGATTTATTAGCCGGTATAACCAACTGCAATTTATTATTACGCGATTTGGATGAAAGCGATGTAGCACTTTCGGCTCCGGTTCGGGCAGCCCGTGCATTCTACACTTTCCTTTTCATGGATAATTTTGGCGACACCCCCATTGCCGATGATAAATTAACTCAAGGTGCTACAAAAATAGACCGTTCTCCACGTGCCGATGTAGCCCGTTGGATAGAATCGGAATTACTTGCCGTGCATGACGATTGTCCCAGTGAAGTAAATGAATCTACTTACGGCACCCCGACCTGCTGGATGGTAGATGCCCTGCTTGCCAAATTGTACATCAACTGGAATGTATATACACAAGATGTAACTAGTGCAGACTGGAATCCGAATGCGGCTAATGAAAAGCTGAACGATTGTATTGCCATTTGCGACCGCATCATTGCTTCCGGCAATTTCAATTTGAGTGATGATTACAAGACTAAATTCATGTACACAAATGGCCCGCACATCAAAGACTTTATCTATGCCGTACCTTACGAAGCCACACTCAACCAAGGTATGATGTATGCCCGTTACCGCACATGGCGTTACGGAGGAGCGAACGGTTTCTACACTACTGTATTGACTCCAAGTTGTGGTGGGAACTTTGCCATGAATCCGGAATTTGCAGAATTGTTCTGTTTGCCGGGCGACCGCCGAAACGATGTAATTGTAGGTGACCCTGCACAAGATTCAATCTACGTTTATCAATACGACCCTGTAAGCGGCGAAGTAACCGATGTTCCTCACATGTATGAAGGAAAACAAGTGGTATTCACCAAAAATATCACACTGATAAGAGAAGACGGCGACCTCGATGTGGGTGCAGACGGAACAAGACAAGGATATCGTTCAATCAAATTCTATCCGGACCCGAACGATTACAACGTATATAGCCGCAATCAAGACAATGATATTCCTATCTTCCGCTATGCAGATATTATCCTGACCAAATGTGAAGCCATTGTACGTGGAGGAAATGCAACCAACGGCGATACTCCGATGAGCTTGTTCAACCAAATCCGTGCGTATGTCAATGCACCTGAACTCGTAGGAGATCCGTCATTGCAAGACATTTTGGATGAACGCGGACGTGAATTCCTGGATGAGCATTGGCGTCGTAATGACCTGATTCGTTTCGGAGATTATGAACGTCCTTGGGGATTCAAACACATCAACCCAGACAATGCAAAACTGACCAACCGCATTTTTCCGTTGAGTCAAACCGTATTGCAATCCAATACCAATTGGAATCAGAATACTGGTTATTAATATCCTCATCAATGAACATTCATTTTTAAAATTCTAATCTATCCGCCTTGCGTTACAACTCATGTCGTGATGACACCAGTTGTAGCGCAAAGTCTTTTTTATAATTGACGTAAGAACAATTAATTTCTTCATCTTTCGTTTTCCGTTCTCCATTAAAAAAAGTATCTTTGTAAAAAGTAAAAAACTTACGCCTTATGACACAATCGCTATTCGGAAGATACCCTGTCGGGATTCAGACTTTTTCTGAAATCAGGAAAAATAATCTTTTGTACATAGACAAGACGGAATATGTTTACCGCATGACGCATTCGGGAAAGTATATGTTTTTAAGCCGTCCGCGCCGATTCGGGAAATCATTGCTTGTAAGTACCCTACATGCTTATTTCGAGGGACGAAAAGAACTATTCGAGGGACTTGCCATTGAAAAGTTGGAAAAAGAATGGACACAATATCCGGTGCTTCGCTTCGATATGAGTTTGGGTAAACACATGGATATAGAAAATCTGAACCGTTACCTGCATCATCTTTTACAAAACAACGAAGAACAATTGGGTATTGTCGCCCGTGAAGCTGAAGACGTAAATATCCGTTTTGCCAATCTGATTCGGAATGTTTATCGCCAGACCGGAAAAGAAGCCGTAGTCTTGATAGACGAATACGACGCTCCGTTGCTGGACGTTGTGCATGAAGAAAAAAATCTTCCGGCACTGAGAAATGCAATGCGTAACTTTTATAGTCCGCTTAAAGCGTGCGACCCTTACTTACGCTATGTATTCTTGACTGGTATTACCAAATTCGCACAAATGAGCATTTTCAGTGAACTGAACAACATACAAAACATCAGTATGTTGGCTCCTTATGCCGCCATTTGCGGAATATCTGAAGAAGAAATCCGTACACAAATGGATACAGACCTGGACAAATTGGCTAAAGAAATGAATCTGACTAAAGAAGAAACATTCGACAAACTAAAAGCCAATTATGACGGCTATCACTTCACTTGGCCATCGCCCGACATTTACAATCCATATAGCTTGATAAACGCTTTCAACGAAGGTCAACTGAAAGCGTATTGGTTCGAAAGCGGAACACCTACTTACTTAATAGAGATGTTGCACAAGTTCAATGTCCTGCCCTCCCAATTGGGAGAAAAATTCAATGCTTTGGCAAGTGATTTCGATATTCCTACCGAAAAGCTATCCAACATTACTCCCTTGCTCTATCAAAGCGGATATATCACAATAAAAGATGGTAATACATTTTTAGAATCGTACACTTTAGGAATTCCCAACCGTGAAGTCCGTATTGGGTTAATGAAAAGCTTGATACCTTATTATTTAACCCCAAATACACAAACGGCCTCTTCTGCTATCATCAATATAGCACAATGTTTATACCAAAACGATATGGAAAAAGCCTTGCAAAATATGCAAACATTCCTTTCGACTGTCCCTTATTGTGACAACACCCATTACGAAGGACATTACCAACAAGTGCTTTACATCATTTTCAGCCTATTGGGCTATTATGTGGATGTAGAAGTACGAACGCCCCAAGGACGGGTAGACGTAGTCATGCGTAGCCCTTCTACCTTATATATTATAGAAGTGAAATTGGATAAAAATGCAGATAGTGCCATAGAGCAAATAAACCTGAAGAATTATCCCGAACGCTTCGCGCTCTGCAGATTGCCAATCGTAAAAGTAGGTGTAAACTTCGATAGCGAACGACATACATTGAAAGAATGGAAGATATTTAATAATTAACGATTAATAATTGATGAAACTACAACAACTGATGGGCATAGCCTTTGGCTTGTGCCTGAGCGGAACGCTTTATACGTCTGCTCAAACGCAACTGACCGACTATGTAGACCCGCGCATTGGGTCGGAAGGATTAGGACGGGTATTCATCGGTCCTTCTTGTCCTTACGGAATGGTCAAACCTTCGCCCGATTGTACTCCTTCACCCAATAGCGGCTGGTTACCCATGCCCGAACGGGTAGACGGATTTTCGCAAGTGCATGTAAGCGGAACGGGAGGAGGACCCAAATATGGAAATATCTTAGTGACTCCCTTTTGCAACGGAATGGAGCAAATCCAACACTTAGACTATCGGACTTACGAAAATATCCGGTTGGGATATTACGACACTCGTTTCAAGCAAAGCGGCATCCGTACGGAAATCACCACCACCCAGCGAGCTTCGTTCTATCGGTTCACCTATCCCGAAGATTCATTGAAATCATTGGCTATTGATGCAGGTTTCTTCTTGGGAGAAAGTCCTATACCTGACACCCGCGAAGCACAACAATTCGTAGGCTCGGAAATAGAAATCTTGTCCGAACATGAAGTATGCGGCTATACCCGCATCCGTGGAGGATGGAACAACGGACGTGCTTATACGGTTTACTTCTACGCCGAAACCGACAAACCCTTCATCGAAAGCCGCACGTGGAAGGGAGACAAAATCACCAACGAACGTTCTCAATTTGATTCCTACGAGAAGACCGGCGCCCTGCTCCGCTTTGCAAAAGGAGACTCGGTAGTACAACTAAAAGTCGGCATCTCCTTCCTGAGTTGCCAAAGAGCCAAACACAATGCCCATACCTATATTCCCCATTGGTCTTTCGAGCAAGTGCATAACGACCTGTTGGCACAATGGGAAAAATTGTTCAAGGCGATTGAAATCGCTCCCGATACGCCCGAAGCACAAAAGCGGATGTTCTATACCGCACTCTATCACACAATGATTATGCCCGTAGACCGCACAGGAGAAAATCCGCTTTGGAACGACCCCGAACCGTATTACGATGACTATTATGCCATTTGGGACACTTACCGCACCTCTACCCCACTTATTACCCTCATCGACCCGCAACGGGAAACCGACATCGTGCGTTCGCTCATCACCATTTATAAACGAGACGGATATATGCCCGACGCACGAAGTGGAAACGCCAACGGACGTACGCAAGGAGGCTCGAACGCCGAAATCGTCATTGCCGATGCTTTTGTGAAAGGGCTGAAAGGCATTGATTATGAATTGGCATTGAAAGCCATGTTGCAAGACGCTACCGTACCTCCCGGAGGAAACCAGGAAGCGGAAGGACGCGGCGGATTAGTGCCTTACTTGGAATTGGGCTATATCCCCCACGGCATTCCTCGGGCAGGAAACCGCACCGTAGAATATGCGTATTGCGATTATGCCATTGCCTTGGTAGCAAAAGGATTAGGTAAGGAAGACCTCTATCAGCAATACCTGAAGCAATCGGGAAACTGGAAAAACCTGTGGCGAAGCGATTACGAACACGAAGGAGTGAAAGGATTCATTATGCCGCGCGATAAAGAAGGGAATTGGCTGGACCAACTTCCTTTCGGAAACTCGAAAGTGCAGAAACCTACCTATACCTACACACCGGTCACCTTCGAAGGACCGTGGTACACCCCGTGGTGGGATATGTTCTTCTACGAAGCCAGCTCGTGGGAATACTCGCTCAGCATCCCTCACGATGTGCCGGGACTCATCGCACAATGCGGAGGCAAAGAGAAATTTGAAGAACGCCTCGACATCTTCTTCGATAAAGGCTTTTATAACGTGAACAACGAGCCTTCGTTCCTCACACCTTGCCTGTACCATTGGATAGGAAAACCGTGGCGGAGCGATGACCGCATCCGTGAAATCATCACCAAGAACTTCAACGATTCGCCCATGGGACTTCCGGGCAATGACGATTCGGGTGCCATGTCTTCGTGGCTCGCCTTCCACATGATAGGTCTTTATCCCAATGCGGGACAAGATTATTACCTGATTCATGCTCCGATGCTGAAAGAAACCACGTTCAACTTAGCAAGCGGAAAGAAGTTCAAAGTCATCGCCCGCAATCTTTCAGAAAAAAACCGCTATATCCAATCGGTTACGCTAAATGGAACGGAATATCCCTATTCTGCCCTGCGCCATAAAGACATCGAAGCCGGAGGCGAATTAATTCTGAATATGGGAAGCAAACCCGGAGAATGGGGAACTGAATTAGGATTATAACTTATATCGATTTACCACAGAAAACACAGAGGTACACAGAGTTTTCCTAATTATTTTCCTCTGTGTTACCCTGTGTCCTCTGTGATGAGATATCAATCAATAACACAAATAGATTCACAATGAAAAGAATATATCTTCTTTGCCTATTTATAATAGGTACATGTTGCAACGGAAGTATATGCGCACAGACTTCTATACCCGATACGTTATTGTTCGTGTTCAAACTCCACGGACAGACCCGTAAGTATGAAATGTCGTTCCGCAAGCAGAGCGATACCCTCCGCATAGATTGGCGTATCTTGCGAAACCTGCATTGGCAAAAAGGAAGCTACCTGATGACTTCCGCATCGCAAGAAACGGGAAACACCTTGTGCTTCCTCCAGCCCGTAGATAAGGAAAAACTCTTGTTAGCTCCAGACGAGACCGCTTACATCCTATCGCGTCAAGCCTATAAGGAACTGAAGAAGAGCGGGACATTCCACTATAATCAAACCGTTTACAAGAAAGGGAACAAGAAAGGGGAAGCCTTGGGATGCCCGCTTATCCATTGCATAGACCAAACCGAAAGAGCGGAAGTGTGGATTCTGGATAACGAATCCCTCCCTATCGTATGGAAGATGCAGAACAATCCGTTGAACGTAAACTGGCAGGTAGACCATCCTTCGGCTGTATATAAAGACCCGATAGAAGTGGTGGTGCACCGCGGAGCCAATCATTTGGCACCCGAAAACACCTTAGCTTCGGCATATGCGGCACTCAGGCACGGTGCCACATGGATAGAGTTAGATGTACGGAAAAGCAAAGACGGAGTGCTGTACAACCTGCACGATGAAACCCTCGACCGCACCACCAACGGGAAAGGCGCATTAGCCGATATGAATTCGGAAGAAGTAGACCAATTAGACGCTGGAAGCTGGTTCGGCAAAGAATATGCCGGTACGCACGTGCCCCGCATCGCCGAGATGCTGGACTCACTTCATGGGAAAGCAAACGTGTTCTTCGACGTAAAGCACGGCACTCCCATTAGCGACCTCGTGAAACTGGTCCGCCTGAAAGGATTCGCTACGAACAGTTTCTTTTGGTTTGCCGATGAAGGAATGCTGAAAGAATTTGTCCGCCTCGCTCCCGAAATGAAAATCAAGGTAAACGCATCCAACATCACCCGCCTGCAATATTGGATGACGGTATGCCGTCCATCGGTCGTGGAAATCAGCCCGGAGCAAATCACTCCTGAATTTAAAGCATTTTGCAAAGAGAACGGAATCCGCATTATGGCGGCTATCCAAAACGGTACCGAAGAAGCTTACCGTACCGCTATACAGAAAGAGCCAGACTTGGTCAACCTTGACCAACCCGAACTCTTCGAAAAAGTGCTTTCCGAATAAACAGGTAACTGTTAGTAATTAATAGTTAATGATGAAAGACAATATACATTACACCATTACTAACTATTAATTATCCCAATTACATCAGTGGTAAAGGCTTACATTCGGCTGGCTTTATCCAGCAAATAATAGTCGAGTAGGGTCATTGCCGCCATGGCTTCTACGATGGGGACGGCACGGGGCAATACGCAGGGGTCATGGCGTCCGCGGGCTTTCAGGACGGTTTCGTCTCCTTCCTTGTTCACCGTGGGCTGTTCCATGAGGACGGTCGCTACGGGTTTGAAGGCTACACGGAAATAGATGTCTTCGCCGTTGCTGATTCCCCCTTGGATGCCTCCCGAACGGTTGGTGCGCAAGGCGATATGCCCGCCTTCGTTATAGAACAAATCGTTTTGCTGGCTTCCCTTCAGATCCATGCTTCCGAATCCTTGCCCGTATTCGAACCCTTTGGCGGCGTTGATGCTCAGCATGGCGTTCCCCAATGCGGCATGAAGTTTCCCGAATACGGGTTGTCCCAATCCAATGGGGCATCCTCGGATGACGCAGCTCACTACGCCTCCGATGGTATCTCCTTCGCCCTTTACACGCAGGATAAGCTCTTCCATTTGCCGTGCCAGTTCAGGGTCGGGGCAACGCACGGGATTCCTTTCGATGCACCCGAAGTCGTATTGTGCATAGTCTTTATCCAAAGCCAAGGTTCCCACTTGCGAAGTGAATGCCGTTATCTGCACGCCAATTTCTTTCAGTGCCAGTTTGGCTAATGCACCCGCTACGACACGTGAAATGGTTTCGCGTGCCGAGGAACGTCCTCCGCCTCGATGGTCGCGTATGCCGTATTTCTGTGTGTAGGTGAAATCGGCATGCGAGGGACGGAACACGTCTTTCATGTTGTCGTAATCAGCCGAATGCTGGTTGGTGTTCCATACCACGAACCCGATGGGGCATCCCGTAGACACTCCCTCGAAGATGCCCGAAAGGAACTCTACGGCATCGGCTTCCTGACGTCCCGTAGTCAGGGCAGACTGCCCCGGGCGGCGGCGTGCAAGTTCTTGTCTTACGAATTCCTCATTGATGCGGATGCCGGCAGGGAATCCGTCAATCACGCCTCCAATCGCTTTTCCGTGCGATTCGCCGAAGCTGGTCAGCGTAAATATATTTCCAAAAGTGTTGTTCATACGTATATGTCATTTTTTTCACCACAGATTACACGGATTTTTAAAATTAAGAATTAAAAGTTGGAAGTTAAAAATTACCATGCGGCATCTTTACTTTTAATTTCAATTCTCAAATTTTAATTTTTAAAATCTGTGTAATCTGTGGTGCTTAATCTATTAAAATTTGCTTCCTGCTCCTCCGCCTCCGAAGTCTCCTCCTCCGAAACTTCCTCCGCCGAAGCCGCCTCCTCCGTGTCCTCCGCCTCCGAAGAACGGACCGCCTAAGAAGGGCCAGCCGTTTCCTCCGCGGTGATGGAAATCATCGTCTTCGCGCACACGGCGTTGCTTGCGCACCACATTGCCGCAATTCCCGCATACGTAGGTCACTTCTTCGATGCGGTATCCGTCTCCTTGCGAAAAGCTCTGTACCGATATCTGACGAAGCTTATGCTTGTGGCATTGCGGGCAACGCTTGCGCTGCTTGGCGTTGAGCCATAAGAACAGGGGGACGAGGATGAAGCAGCAGAAGAAAATGGCGAACAAGAGCAGCGTGTCGTTTTCTTCTTCGGAAGAGGAAACGGGATTGCCTGTCCCGCTTAACTGGGCACGCACCGCGCGCACACCCGCTAACATGCCAGTGTCCCATTCGTCTTTACTGAAATGAGGATTCATGTAGCGCACCTGAATCCGCTTACATATCGCGTCGGGGAGGTCGCCTTCCAAGCCATACCCCGTGGCAAACTGGATGCACCGCTCGCCCGTGACGAGAAGGATGACCAGCCCGTTGTCGGTCTCTTTCCTGCCCACTCCGTTTTCCCTTCCCAACCGGTAAGCGAAATCGAAACAATCTCCGCCTTCTATTTGCCCTACCGCTACCACTAAGGTTTGGATGCCCGTTTCGCGTTCGAGGGCGTAAAGTGTCGTGTCGATGGCATAGACCGTGGTTTCGCTCAAGATGCCGTCGGGATTGCTCACGTAGCGCCGGGCATCCTGCAGGTGAACCATGGGGATGTCTTCCACCTTATATACGTTGGTTTGCGCCCCAAGCGCGGTACAGGCGAATAGCAGGAAAAGCAACAAATGTCTTTTCATAAGCGAGGATTAGAACTTGACTTCGGGTGCTTGTTCGGCTCCTTCTTCCGCTTCGAAGTAGGGACGTTTCTCGAATCCGAAGATGCCCGCAAAGATGTTTTTCGGGAACCGGCGGATGGAGGTGTTGTATTCGCGTGCCGTCTCGTTGAATTTACGCCGTTCTACGCTGATGCGGTTTTCCGTACCTTCTAATTGTGCCTGAAGTTCCTTGAAGTTTTCGTTGGCTTTCAGGTCGGGATAATTTTCGGTCACGGCAAGTAAGCGTCCCAATGCGCTTCCTATCTCGCCTTGCGCACGTTGGTAAGCCGCTAATTTTTCGGGAGTAAGGTCATCAATATCAATCGACATTTGAGTAGCCTTAGCGCGGGCTGACACCACGGCATCGAAAGTTTCCTTCTCGTGTGCGGCATATCCCTTGACGGTGTTTACAAGGTTCGGAATCAGGTCGGAACGCCGTTGGTATTGGTTTTCTACATTGCTCCAGGCTGTTCCCACTTTTTCTTCCTGCGTCACCATCGAGTTATACGAAGAGACACTGTATCCTATCAGAACGACAAGAACTACAATCACGATAATCCAAGTTTTTTTCATACGATGTTTCTTTGTTTTTATTGGTTTACAATATTTTTATAATCAATCAGAAATGAATTACGAAAACCTTTTGTCATTCTGAACGAAGTGAAGAATCTCGAATGTGTTCACGTGGATATATACGAGATCCTTCACTTCGTTCAGGATGACAATACATCAACTATTTTTCGCAAATCATTTTTATGTTATTATTTATATACTATTCAAGGGTTGACGTATAGGTGACCGACTATTACGTATATCGTTGATTAATGATACAATTGCTTTCATAAAATAATCTCCTTTCCGATTTTGTTTGTTCACAAAGATACACCTTTTCTTTTAATTTTCAAGATACCCCTCCACAAACTTCCGCACTTTTCCGGTATATTCTTCGGGATAATCACGGTACGAGTGGGCATGGTCTACTCCGGGAACTACCCATAGAGCTTTGGGCTGAGGTTTGGCTTCGTAAAGCCGATACACCATCCACGTAGGTACAAAATCGTCTTTATCGCCATGAATGAAAAGCATGGGTTTGCGGCATTTCTTTACTTGATTCAAAGCCGAAGCCTCGTGGAAGTTCCATCCGTTCTGAAGCTGGCATATCCATTCGGTCACATATAATAAAGGAAAGGCGGGCAGGTGGAACATCCCCTTCAATTCTTTTTCGAACTGGTCCCATACGCTGGTATATCCGCAATCTTCCACAAAACACCGTATATAGTCGGGAAGCTTCTCGCCCGAAACCATCATTGTGGTGGCGGCTCCCATTGAGATGCCGTGCACCACGGCTCGGATGGAATCGCCGAAGATATGCGGAGCGGTATTTATCCATTGTATGACATCTTTCCGGTCGAGCCAACCCATTTGGATGGCATCGCCTTCGGTCAGTCCCGTATAACGCAGGTCGGGCAGGAGGATGTTGTAGCCTAAAGAGCGGTTGTATAAATATCCGATATGGAACATACGGATGGCATTATCGGTATAGCCATGTACGATAACGGCGGTGTGTGTCGTAGGACGGGGAGCACGTACATAGAAAGCGTGCATACGAATGCCGTCGGGAGCGGTGATAAAGGTATCGCGCAAGGCACGGCATTGGTTCAGGCTGTCTATCCAAGGCACGATGTGCGGATAGGTTTGGCGCATATATGCCATAGAGCCTTCCATGTCTTTCCCGCGGTTTACGGGGCGTAGGGAGAAATCGAGCATATACAGGCTTCCTCCGATGAGCGAGGCGATAAGAAGAATCAAAACGATTCCGCTTCCGATAAGGACTTTTTTCTTTTTATTTTTCACCACAGATTACACAGATTAAGAATTAAATATACACCACAGAAAGCACTGGAATATTAATTAATTTAATCTGTGTAATCTGTGGTGAGAAAATCATTGGTTCCATATTTCCCACGAGCCGAAGGCTTGGAGCAGGAGCATTTCGAGTCCGTTCTTTACTACGGCTCCCTGGTCGCTTCCTTTTTTCATGAAAAGCGTCGTGTCGGGATTGTAGAGCAAATCATAGAGCAGATGCCTTGGAGTAAGGCATTCGTATGGGATATTCGGGCACTGGTCTGCCTGAGGATACATTCCTACGGGTGTGCAATTGACAATGACCTTGTATTCGTTCATGACTTCAGGAGTCAGTTCTTCGTAAGTGATGGTCTGATTGTTGTGCCGGTTCCGGGATACGAAAAGCGTTTCCAGTCCCAGTTGCTTCAAACCGTAGTTAATGGCTTTCGAAGAACCGCCTGTACCTAAAATCAACGCTTTCTTGTGATGCGGTTCCAATAACGATTCAATGGAACGGGTAAAGCCGATGACATCCGAGTTGTATCCTGCTAATTTCAACTTTCCTTTGACCCGTTCGAACTTGATGACATTGACTGCGCCTATTTCGGCGGCAACCGTGTCCACACGGTCTAAATAAGAGATGACTTTCTCCTTATAAGGGATAGTGACATTCAGCCCGCATAAGTCGGGATTCATAGCCACGACTTTGGGGAAGTCTTCGATAGCCGGTATTTCGAAGTTGACGTATTGCGCGTCGATGTTTTCCGATGCGAATTTCTCGTTGAAGAAATTCTTGGAAAAAGAATGTCCGAGCGGATAACCTATCAAACCAAATTTTTTCATGACATGAAGTTTATAAACAGATTACTTAGTTGCAAAATATAACGTACAGATGCCCAATGTCAGCCTTTTGAAGAGAACCTCCCGGAAGCCTGCCTTGCGGAGGATGCCTTGCATCACTTCTCCTTGGGGGAAAGCCTTAATGGAGTTAGGCAAATAGGTATAGGCACTACGGTCTTTAGAGAACAGTTTCCCTAAGTTGGGGATAACGATTCTTGAATAGAGGGCATAAAGTTGCTTCATCGGGAACCATTCGGGCTCGGATAGTTCCAGAATCACAAGGTGTCCGTCCGGAACCAGTACCCGATGCATTTCTTGTAATCCTTTATCGAGATTCTCGAAATTCCGCACACCGAAAGCCACGGTAATGGCATCGAAGCGGTCATCGGGAAAGGTGAGCGCGGTGCAGTCTTCTTTGGCGAAAGAGATGTGCGCGTCCAGGTGCGCTTGTTTCACTTTCTCCCTTCCTACGTTCATCATTCCTTCCGAGATGTCGGTCCCTATCAGTTCTTCGGGCTGGAGCATACGGTAGGCTTGTATGGCGAAATCGCCCGTACCTGTGGCTACATCCATGATGTGTTGCGGACGGTATGGCTTGAGTAGGCTGATGGCTTTGCGTCTCCAGCTTTTGTCGATGTCCAGCGAGAGCAGGTGGTTCAGCTTGTCATAAGCAGGGGCGATGTTGTCGAACATCTTTTCCACTTGTGCCGCTTTCCCTTCGCTTTCGTTATAAGGCTTGATTTTCTCTTGGGGATAATGAGTCATAGAATATGAAAATAGTGTAATTGATTATTATTCACCACAGAGATCACAGAGTATCACTGAGGAAATAATTAAACTCTGTGTTCCTCTGTGTCCTCTGTGGTAAATAGTTCTCATATTTGTGTTATTTCATCAGATAATCCATTACGTTCTTTTCGATACGTTCGGCAAGGTGTTCGGTATCGGCTTTTACGAACGGTTCACCGGTGATGTGCTCGAACAATTCGATGTAACGGTCGCTAATGGAAGATACGATTTCGGGAGTCATTTCGGGCACTTGCTGGCCTTCTTTTCCTTGGAAACCGTTTGCCATTAACCATTCGCGTACAAATTCTTTCGATAATTGCTTCTGAGGCTCTTCTTTTTCGAAGCGTTCCTGATAACCTTCCGAATAGAAATAACGGCTTGAGTCGGGCGTATGGATTTCGTCCATCAGGTAAATCTGTCCGTTGTGTTTTCCGAACTCGTATTTCGTATCTACCAATATCAAGCCACGTTCAGCCGCGATTTGTGTGCCGCGTTCGAAGAGGGCGAGGGTATAACGTTCCAATGTTTCATATTCTTCGGGAGTGGCAAGTCCGCGGGCAAGGATTTCTTCTTTCGAGATATCCTCGTCGTGCATGCCCATTTCAGCCTTTGTGGTAGGAGTGATAATCGGATGCGGGAACTTCTCGTTCTCACGCATGTTTTCGGGCAGACGCACACCACAAATCTCACGCACGCCGCTCTTGTAAGCACGCCATGCGCTTCCGCACAAATATCCGCGTACAATCATTTCCACGGGGAATCCCTGGCACATCACGCCCACGGTCACCATCGGGTCGGGAGTGGCGAGTTTCCAGTTGGGGCTAATATCAGAGGTAGCATCCAAGAATTTAGCCGCTATTTGGTTCAGCATCTGGCCTTTATAGGGAATACCTTCGGGCAATACCACATCGAATGCCGAGATGCGGTCGGTAGCTACCATAATCAGTTTTTCATCATTGATGTTGTACACATCACGCACTTTGCCATGATAAACACTTTTCAGTCCCGGAAAGTGAAAATCGGTTTTTGTTAAAGCTTTACTCATAATTGCTATATATATTATAGGTGTATATCCGTTTCTTTTGATGTTTTTGTTTGTTTGGAGGCAACTTTGTTCTCTGCCTCAAATTTTTCGTATGCCTCAACGATGCAGGTCACCAATTTGTGGCGCACGATGTCTTTTTTATTCAGTTCGATGAAGCTGATGCCTTTTACTCCTTTCAGTATCTTCAAGGCTTGTATCAAGCCCGAAGTCTGATGCGAGGGAAGGTCTATCTGCGTCATGTCGCCCGTTACTATCATCTTGGTGTTCATGCCCATACGGGTGAGGAACATCTTGATTTGCTGGGTGGTGGTGTTTTGTGCTTCGTCCAAAATCACCACGGCATCGTTTAAGGTCCGTCCGCGCATGAAGGCGAGCGGAGCAATCTGAATGATGTTCAAGTCCATGTATTCCTTTAGCTTAGCCGCCGGAATCATGTCTTGCAAGGCATCATAAAGCGGTTGCAGGTACGGGTCGATTTTGTCTTTCATGTCTCCGGGAAGGAAACCTAACTTTTCTCCTGCCTCTACCGCCGGGCGGCTCAGGATAATCTTCTTGATTTCCTTGTTCTTCAATGCCCGCACGGCAAGAGCTATTGCCGTATAGGTCTTTCCCGAACCGGCGGGACCGATAGCGAAGGTCAGGTCGTTCTTCTCGAACTCCTTTACCAGTTTCAACTGGTTGGCGCTTCTGGGTGTAATCGGCTTGCCCGTCACGCTATACACGATAGCGTCGCCCGTCTTCTCCACCGCGGGCTTGTTTCCTTTGATGATATCCAGAATCGCTTCTTCGTTCAATGAATTGTATTGCGCGCAATGTTTCTCCAAGTCTAATACGGCTTCTTCAAAGGCGCACATTTCCTCTTCATCTCCCATCACCTTGATGACATTCCCGCGGGCTACAATGCGCAGCTTGGGAAACAATGCCTTAACCATTTGCATGTTGGCGTTATTGATGCCATAGAAAACCACCGGGTCGATGTCCTCCAATACAATATGCTTTTCTATCATTCAGTCTTTGCTCGTAATTAAATTTTTCTGCAAATTTAATCATTCCTTTGAATCTACAAACGTCTAATCGGGCAAATTCTTTCTTTTTTCACCTTGTGTTTCATCGAATCTGCGTATCTTTGTGCGTTTTTAAATGAGAAGACATGAAAAAAATTACGAATATAAGCCTGATAGTATGCGGTTTTCTGATGTTTTTAGGGAGTTGCATGGAACCCGACCGTACCATTGTGTTGAACAATCCCCACAACATACGGGGCGTGGTGAGCTATAAACGGAGTTTTAATGATTTGAATGATGTGCAACTCTCTACGGCAAAGCGCATCGGCATCCGTCCGATTGCATCGAGAGAGGAAGCCGAAGACGAGGTGGAGTCTGCTTATCTTGAGCGGATTGCCTCGTGCGAGCGGTATGACATGGATTCGTTGACCCATTCCATTCCTTACCTTATCCCGAAAGCCAGTGCCTTGCTCGATACCATTGGCGTTAATTTTCTCGATTCGTTGAAACATAAGGGTCTGAACCCGAACAAAATAATCGTGACCTCGGTGTTGCGCACTAAGGACGATGTGAAACGCTTGCGCCGCACTAACGGGAACGCTTCGCTTAATTCGTGCCATTTCTACGGGACTACGTTCGACATCAGTTGGAAACGTTTCACCAAGGTAGAGCATCCCGAAGGACGCCCCATGCAGGATGTAAGTACGGATACGTTGAAACTGGTGCTTTCGGAAGTGCTCCGCGACTTGCGGAAAGCCGACCGTTGCTATGTGAAGTACGAGTTGCGTCAAGGATGTTTTCACATAACCGCACGATAAGCGTATGGCACGGTATTTCATCTATTTAGGATACGACGGTACGAATTACCACGGTTGGCAAATCCAGCCCAATGGGGCAAGCGTGCAGGAAGAATTGCAAAAAGTGCTTTCCACTTTGATGCGCCGCCCGATGGAAGTGGTAGGGGCAGGGCGTACGGATGCGGGTGTTCATGCCAGCCTGATGATAGCGCATACGGATATAGATGCGTCGGTCGATGCATCTATATTAGTTGATAAACTCAACCGTTTGCTTCCGCCCGACATTGCGGTTTACCGCATCCGGAGAGTGACGGACGAAGCCCATGCCCGCTTCGATGCCACCTATCGGAAGTACCAATACCACATCACCACAAGCAAGAACCCCTTTCTCCGGCATTATGCGTGGAGGGTGTTCCAACCGCTTGATTTCGAGCGGATGAACGAAGCCGCCGCGGTGCTTTTCGAATATACCGACTTTACGAGTTTCAGTAAGTTGCATACCGATGTGAAGACCAATAATTGCCGCATCATGCATGCCCATTGGGAGCAGACGGGGGCGGACGAATGGGTATTTACTATCCAAGCCGACCGGTTCTTGCGCAACATGGTGCGGGCGGTGGTCGGTACGCTCGTCGAAGTGGGACGGGGCAAGCTTTCAATAGAAGGATTCCGCCGGGTGATTGAGGCGAAAGACCGGTGCAGCGCGGGTACGTCTGTTCCCGGTCATGCCCTTTTCTTGGTCGATGTGGGTTATCCCGACCGCTTGTTCCTCTTACATAGAACATAGTTTCTCTCGCCTTTGCGTCCCTGCATCAATCATTTTCAAACATTTTCTATGAGATTTTTCTGACTTTTTCTAACTTTTTCTTGCGAAAAAGAATCAATTCATTAAATTTGCAACCGATGAGAAAAAGCGTTTACATCTTAGGGCTTGGACTGGCGGTCAGCATCATCCTGTCTTGCGGCAAAAGAAACAAAGACGACAATCTTTGTCTGCCGATTGACACGTTCGCCGACGGCGATTTAGCTTTCCGCCGAGGAGCAGGATTGTTAAGCCGAGTGGTAGTAACGGCCGACCAAGGAGGAATGTATTCACACGTAGGAATCCTGAAACGTAGGGGAAATGAATGGTATGTGATACATGCTGTCCCGGACGAGCCAGACTTCGAAGGTGATGCAGACAGAGTGAAAGTGGAACCGGTGAACCGGTTCTTCGGTCCAGACAGAGCCGTATGCGGAGCCGTGATGAGATTCAAGGGCGACTCATCTATAGCACGCCGGGCGGCACAAGCAGCCTGGCACATAGGTAGCCAAAAACTACGATTCGACCATCACTACAACTTGGAAGACACCACCGAGATGTACTGCACGGAACTGGTGAATCACGTCTACCGGAAAGCCGGCACCGACCTTTCGGAAGGACGAATCAGCCACATTGATGTGCCGGCTTTTAGCGGAAGCTATCTTCTGCCAAGCGATATAGCCGATAACCGACAATTGGAAATCATTTTCCAATTCGTCCGATGAAAAAAGCGAACGATACATAAAATTATTAACCCAAAAAAACAGTACGATGAAAAAGTTTATTTATTTCGGAATGATGGTAGCGGCGGTGCTGATGATGGCCGCCTGTTCCTCGGACAGTACACCTTCGGGTGCTTTGAAGACTTATATGTCTGCACTGCAGGACAGAGATTATGAAAAATTCACGGAAGGCATTAATGTTTCGGGTAAAGCCACACCCGAAGAACAAAAAGCCGCCCGCGCGACCTTTGCCGCCTTACTCTCGGAAAAAGGGGGAAAAGAACTGGACAAGAACGGAGGATTGAAAGGATTTGAAATCCTGTCGGAAGAAATTGCCGAAGACGGAAAGTCGGCTATCGTGAAATTCAAGCAAATCTACAATGACGGAACAGAAAAGGAAGACGAACAGAAAATGGTGGAAGTAGATGGGAAATGGCTAATGGACATCAGTAAATAAACCTCAAAAAAGAAGCTGCCTCAACATGAAAAACCGAAGTTCATTTCTGAGGCAGCTTCTCGCATGAAAAGATTCCGTTTCCCAACGGGTTATTTATACTCGTCCCAGCTCTTAATGGCAATGTCATCAATGGTCATCGAGCAAAAGGCATTGATGAATGCGCTTGCCAAGCGGGCGTTAGTAATGAGCGGAATATTCAGGTCGATAGCCGCACGGCGGATTTTATATCCGTTGGTAAGCTCGCCCACCGAAAGGTCACGCGGGATATTGACCACCATATCTATCTCCTTCTTGTGAAGCATCTCCAAGGCTTGTGGATGTCCTTCTTCGCTGGGCCAGTAGACACGGGTGTTCTCAATCCCGTTCTCAATAAGGAATTTCGAAGTGCCTCCCGTAGCATAGAGGTTATATCCTTTCTTCTTTAACGCTTTAGCTGCCTGAAGCATATCTACCTTCTGACGTGCCGCACCCGTAGAGAGCAGGATGTTCTTTTCGGGAATGCGATAGCCCACGGAAAGCATCGACTTGAGGATGGCACACGAAGTGTCTTCGCCAATACATCCCACCTCACCTGTAGATGCCATATCCACACCCAATACGGGGTCGGCTTTCTGAAGACGGTTGAACGAGAACTGGCTTGCCTTGATGCCTACATAATCGAGGTCGAAGAGGTTCTTTTCGGGTTTCTCTACCGGAAGCCCCAACATCACTTTTGTGGCAAGCTCGATGAAGTTTATCTTCAACACCTTGCTCACGAAGGGGAACGAACGCGAAGCACGGAGGTTACACTCGATTACTTTAATATCATTATCGCGTGCCAAGAACTGGATGTTGAACGGACCCGAAATGTTCAATTCCTTCGCTATCTGACGGGAGATGCGCTTGATGCGGCGCACGGTCTCTACATACAATTTCTGAGGCGGGAACTGAATCGTGGCATCACCTGAATGCACACCCGCAAACTCGATGTGCTCGGAAATCGCATACGCCACAATCTCCCCGTTCTGAGCCACGGCATCCATTTCTACTTCCTTGGCATGCTCGATGAACTGGCTTACTACTACAGGATGTTTTTTCGATACATTAGCCGCCAACTGGAGGAAACGTTCCAGTTCTTCTTGATTGGAACAAACATTCATTGCCGCTCCCGAAAGTACATACGAAGGACGCACCAATACGGGGAAACCTACCTTCTGAATAAAGGCATTGATGTCATCCATTGAGATTAACGCGCTCCATTCGGGCTGGTCTACTCCGATACGGTCGAGCATAGCCGAGAACTTGTCGCGGTCTTCGGCATTGTCAATGCTCTTGGCAGAGGTTCCGAGGATATTCACCTTCTGCCCGTCAAGGCGCATAGCGAGGTTATTCGGAATCTGACCTCCCGTTGACACGATAACGCCATGCGGGTTTTCCAAGTCGAGAATGTCCATCACCCGCTCGAATGTCAATTCATCGAAATAAAGACGGTCGCACATATCATAATCGGTTGATACGGTTTCGGGATTATAGTTAATCATCACCGAACGGTATCCTTCCTTACGGATGGTATTCAACGCCTGCACTCCACACCAGTCGAACTCTACCGACGAGCCGATGCGATAAGCACCCGAACCAAGCACCACGATACTCTTACGGTCGCCCAAATAGTGTACATCGTTCGCCGTACCGCTATATGTCAGATACAAGTAATTGGTCTGTGCGGGATATTCGGCGGCAAGGGTATCTATCTGTTTCACCACAGGCACGATACCTACGCTCTTGCGGTATTGGCGTACCGCCAAGATGCCGTCCTCCATATCGCCCTGCCAACCAATGGCACGTGCCACTTGGAAATCAGAAAATCCCTGGCGCTTTGCCTGATAAAGCAATTCCTTCGGAAGTTCGGAAAGCTGGATGTGGTTATTCCCCCACTCATGCAACTCTTTCGAGATCTCCATGATGTTTTCCAACTTATAAAGGAACCACTTGTCTATCTTGGTGAGTTCGTGAATCTGGTCAACGGTATATCCCGCACGCATTGCCTTCGAAATAACGAAGATACGCTTATCGGTCGGTTCGCGCAAAGCCTTGTCGATGTCGGAAATCACTAATTCTTTGTTTTCCACAAATCCGTGCATTCCCTGCCCTATCATGCGGAGTCCTTTCTGGATAGCTTCTTCAAAGGTGCGCCCGATAGCCATCACCTCTCCTACCGACTTCATCGAAGAGCCTAACTCACGGTCTACCCCGTGGAACTTGCCTAAATCCCAACGCGGAATCTTGCACACCACATAGTCGAGTGCAGGCTCGAAGAATGCCGAAGTGGTCTTAGTCACCGAGTTCTTTAAGTCAAACAAGCCGTAACCCAATCCGAGTTTAGCGGCTACAAACGCCAAGGGATACCCCGTAGCTTTCGAAGCCAAAGCCGAAGAACGGCTCAAGCGGGCGTTCACCTCAATCACCCGATAATCTTCCGATTCGGGGTCGAAAGCGTATTGCACATTGCATTCGCCTACGATACCGATATGGCGGATGATGCGGATGGCAAGTTCACGGAGTTTATGGTATTCGCTATTGGTCAGGGTCTGCGAAGGGGCAATCACGATAGATTCGCCCGTATGGATGCCCAGCGGGTCGAAATTCTCCATGTTACAAACCGTGATGCAATTATCAAAACGGTCGCGCACCACTTCGTATTCCACTTCCTTCCAGCCCTTGAGGCTCTTCTCTACCAAAACCTGCGGAGAGAACGAGAAGGCTTTTTCCGCCAATACGTTCAGTTCTTCTTCGTTATCGCAAAAGCCCGAACCAAGCCCGCCCAAAGCGTATGCGGCACGGATGATGACGGGATAGCCCAAATCCTTAGCCGCCCGACGTGCCTGCTCAATGTTCTCGCATGCCTCGCTCTTAATGGTCTTCACATCAATCTCATCGAGCTTCTTCACAAAGAGTTCGCGGTCTTCGGTGTCCATAATGGCTTGTACGGGCGTACCGAGCACACGCGCACCGTATTTCTCGAACACGCCTTCTTTATAAAGCGCCACACCGCAATTCAATGCCGTCTGCCCTCCAAACGAGAGCAACACGCCGTCGGGACGTTCCTTGTCTATTACTTTCTCCACAAAATAAGGAGTAACGGGAAGGAAATAAATCTTATCCGCCACGCCTTCCGAAGTCTGTACCGTGGCAATATTGGGGTTGATAAGCACCGTTTCGATGCCTTCTTCTTTTAAGGCTTTCAAGGCTTGGCTTCCCGAATAGTCGAACTCGCCCGCCTCGCCGATTTTCAACGCGCCTGACCCTAATAACAATACTTTCTTTATGTTTTCTTTCATTGATGTTTCTCTTTTTTTTGCACCACAGATTACACAGATTCATAAAATTTATTTTGCAGGATATGATATGAATAATAATTTGATTAACCTGTGTAATCTGTGGTAAGTTTTATTTAAATCAGCTTTACGAACTCATCGAAAAGGAACTCCGTATCCGTAGGACCGCTGGCGGCTTCGGGATGGAACTGAGCAGAGAACCACGGATTGCACTTGTGGCGAATGCCTTCGTTCGACCCGTCGTTCATATTGATGAAGAGCGGTTCCCAGTCGGTGCCCAGCGTATTGTTATCTACGGCATATCCGTGGTTTTGACTGGTGATGAAACAACGCTCCGTGCCTACCATACGCACCGGTTGGTTATGGCTCCGGTGTCCGTATTTCAACTTGTATATCTTCGCTCCTCCCGCTTTCGAGAGCAATTGGTTTCCCATACAGATGCCGAAGATAGGGAGTTTCTCGTTCTGCATTGCCTTACGGATGTTCTGCACAGCGGCATCGCACGTATCAGGGTCGCCGGGACCGTTGGAGATGAAAAGACCGTCGAAGTCCAACCCGTTGAAATCATAGTCCCAAGGCACACGGATGACTTCTACGTTCCGCTTCAAGAGACACCTTATTATATTAGCCTTCACGCCGCAATCCACAAGAAGAACCTTCTTCAATTGACAATTGACAATTGACAATTGACTATTCAGTTCTTCTTTGGGAGTATCAACAGAGAATGTACGGCTTTCGTTGCCTGCATAGACAATGATGTCCTTGCACGATACACGGTCTACATAATTTATGTCTCCATAATTGTCAATTGTCAATTCTCCATTTTCAATTTCATCATCGAAGACGATTTTCCCCATCATCACCCCATGTTCGCGAAGCACCTTGGTCAATTCGCGGGTATCGATGCCCGTAATGCCCGGCACTTGTTCGCGCTTCAACCAGTCCGCAAGGCTCTCTACGGCATTCCAATGATTGTACCGCTCGCTATAATCGCTCACGATAATCGCCTCGGCGTGTATTCTCTCACTCTCCATAAACGTAGGCAAACCGTTCTCCGCAAACGTAAACGGAGGCACTCCATAATTGCCTACCAACGGATAGGTCAACGTCATCAGCTGGCCTGCATACGAAGGGTCAGTCAGGCTCTCCGGATAACCGGTCATCGCCGTATTGAACACCACTTCGCCCGCTACTGGCTTTTCATAACCGAACGACTTGCCGCTAAACCGGCTCCCGTCGTCAAGGATTAACGTCACGTTTCTCATCTAATTTAATTCGTCTTTATTGTTTTGTGTTTTGTTCTTATCGTTTTTCTTTCTTTTCAAACTATAATCAATAGCCAATCCAAAAAGCAAGCCTATAGGCATCCATACGCCAATATTATCAAGGCAAACACCAATCGCCACTCCTAACATCAACCCTACCGCCAAGCCATAACCGGCATCAAATTCCGGTTGCTTTTTCTCTTCCATACCGTTTCTTCATCTATTATTAAAAACTCATATTTTGTTCCACATAATCGATAAACGCTTGATTGACCAGCTTCACTCCGCCCGGTGTGGGATAATTGCCGCTAAAGTACCAGTCGCCTTCATGGTCGGGACAAGCCTCGTGCAAGCCTTCCAAGGTCTGATAGACGATTTCAACCTTCGCCTGAGTGCCTGCTGGAGTAAGGAGTTCCACCATCTTGCGCGATACTTCCTCATCGGTAAAGGGTGCATAAATGTCTTTCACGTAGTTCACCATTTCTTCCTTGGGCAGTTCCACTTGCGCCTTCGACTTCCGGTAGGCTTCCTCGATAACTCCGTGCATACCCCGGTCTTCAAGCAAGGCAATAGCGGCACGGAAAGCGATGAACTGCTCCATGCTTGCCATGTCAATGCCGTAATAATCGGGATAGCGCACTTGGGGAGAAGAAGACACGATAACGATTTTCTTCGGATGCAAGCGGTCGAGGATACCGATGATGCTTTGCTTCAACGTAGTGCCCCGCACGATGCTATCATCGATGATAACCAGATTATCAGCGTATGGAACCAAGCTTCCGTAAGTGATGTCATAAACATGGGCTGCAAGGTCATTCCGCGTATTTCCTTCGGCAATGAAGGTGCGGAGCTTGATGTCCTTTATCGCCACTTTCTCGCTCCGGATGCGTTGCGAAAGGATTTGCTCCAGTTCGGTATGGCTGGGCTTATGCCCGAGCGCTTCGATGCGTTGCACTTTAAGCTGGTTCAGATAATTGTCGAATCCTTCTAACATCCCGTAGAATGCCACCTCCGCCGTATTCGGGATAAACGAAAAGACGGTGTGCACCACGTCATAATCAACGGCTTTCAGGATAGGTTCTACTAACTTCTCACCCAATAGTTTCCGCTCGCGGTAAATATCCACATCGCTTCCGCGGCTAAAGTAAATCCGCTCAAACGAACAGGCTTTCTTCGCTTTCGGCTCATTGATTTGAGCCAAACGCATCTCGCCTTTCTTATTTACTAAGATAGCTTGTCCGGGCTGAAGCTCGTTAACACTATCGGCAGGTACGTTCAGCACCGTCTGAATGACCGGACGCTCGGAAGCAAGCACCATAATTTCATCGTCCATATACCAGAAACCCGGACGGATGCCCCACGGGTCGCGCACGGCAAAACATTCTCCGCTTCCCGTCAATCCGCAGATTACATAGCCTCCGTCCCACTTGGGGCTGGACGTTTTCAATACATTGGTCAGGTCGATGCGGTCCTCGATGGCATGAGTGATGTCCATCCCTTCCAGCCCTTCTGCCTTGCATTCGTTGAAGAGCCGTTCCACTTCGCGGTCGAGCCTGTGCCCCACTTGTTCCAGCATGATATACGTATCGGCATACTTGCGCGGATGCTGGCCTGCGGCGGTGATGTCGGCGAATATCTCGTCCACGTTCGTCAGGTTGAAGTTTCCGCACAAGGCAAGGTTCTTTGCCCGCCAGTTATTGCGGCGCAAGAAAGGATGCACATACGAAATACCGCTCCGACCTGTGGTAGAATATCGCAAATGCCCCATATACAACTCGCCCGCAAAGGGCAGGCATTTCTTCGCATATTCCGCATCAGCAAATTGTTCGGGAGTCAAGTCCTTAAACTGGCTGTGCACCGTGCCGAATATCTCGGTAATCGCCCCCGAGCCCAACGCCCGCTCGCGGAACATGTATTCCTCGCCGGGGGCTGCCTGAAGCTTCACGCAAGCCAGCCCCGCGCCTTCCTGTCCGCGGTTATGCTGCTTCTCCATAAGCAGATAGAGCTTGTTCAGCCCGTACATCCACGTCCCGTACTTCTCCTGATAATATTCCAGCGGCTTGAGCAACCGTATCATCGCTACCCCGCATTCGTGTTTAAGTGGTTCCATATCGTTCGTTTTCGTTTAGTTTTGCCGTAAATATAAAAAAAATACCTGAATTACCGAATCGGTAAGTTCAGGTATCATATTCTAACGTATATCTTTATGTCGAAGTATAAACTACACATAGATTACTCTTTTATTCGGAATTAAATTAAACAATAACTTTAAAAGGGTAAGAATGCTCAAAAGATACTCGCTTATCCCTTTTTTGAGTGCAAAAATAACTCTTTTAAACGGAAAAGTTCGTTAGTTTTGTGTTAAAATTGAATTAACGTTTACTTTCCCAACAACCAGTTTGGGGAGATTGAAACCGCATTCCGGACTATGAAATCCTCCGGCTTCAACATCGAGGACACACATCTGCGCAACACCGAATGCCCGCCCGTACGCATCTATCCGCCCCGCACGGCGCAGCTATTTCCGATTGCCTATATTTTCAGTTGGTATGGCTTATGCATATATATTGCGAATATGAAGGTATAAAGCACATCCAGCCTTTTTGTCTGTAGCGACTGTGTTTTCCTGATGAGGTAGACACCTTTACTGATAGCATAGACACATTATTACACTGCGCCCATTTGACGTGGAAAAAGAAGTCTGCAAAAACGGTTACAGTTACACCGTAAGCGATAAATCAAAATTTGCCTTACACACAATAACACTAGGCATCTGCCCGAATCAGCATTTCCTGTACGCCATCGAATAATTTTCAATTTTCAATTCTCAATTTTAATTTAAAAACTCGTATCTTTGCACACCGAACGCAAAAAGGAAAACATCATGAAAACTATACTATTGGCCCCGCCCGCATCGGTTCACGCAACGGTGCAACTACCTTCCTCGAAAAGCATCTGCAACCGTGCGCTGATTATCAATGCGCTGGCGCAAGGATATGCACGGATTGACAACTTGTCGGACTGCGATGATACGCGCGTCTTACTCCGCGCCCTGCAAGATATGCCCGGCACAATCGATATCGGAGCCGCCGGCACCGCCATGCGGTTCCTCACCGCCTATCTGTCGGTAAACGAGGGGACGCACATACTGACCGGCACCCGACGGATGCAGCAACGCCCCATCGGTGTCTTGGCGGACACCCTGCGCGCGTTGGGAGCCGAGATAACCTACGCTGGAGAGGAAGGGTATCCCCCCTTGTGCATTACAGGACACCGGCTGGAGGGGAACGAAGTGCCGCTACCGGGAAACGTAAGCTCACAATACATCTCGGCATTGCTGATGATAGGGCCAACCCTGCAAAACGGACTGAAGCTGACGCTAACGGGAGACATCATTTCACGCCCGTACATCGACCTGACCCTGCAACTGATGCGGACATTCGGCGCAGAAGCGGGCTGGACGGGAGAGAACCAGCTACGCGTAGAGCCGCACCCATACCAAGCCCCCGCCACTTATTACGTGGAGAGCGACTGGAGCGCCGCTTCGTACTGGTATGAAATCTGTGCGCTAACGCCTCATGCAGAAATTGAATTGCCCGGACTGTTCAGGCAAAGCCCGCAAGGAGACGCACGGGTGGCATCGCTTTTCGCCCCGCTGGGCGTAGAGACGCGTTATGAAAACAACCGGGTAATCCTTTCTAAATCAGGCATAAAAGCGCCGCGGTTTGAACATAATTTCATCAACCAGCCCGACTTGGCGCAGACATTTGCCGTTACGTGTGCATTACTTGGCGTTCCATTCTGCTTCAGTGGGTTACAAAGCCTGAAGATTAAAGAAACTGACCGTATGGCGGCATTGATAACGGAAATGAGGAAACTGGGCTATATATTGGAGGAAAAAGACCGTTCTGTTTTAATGTGGAACGGAGAACGGTGCGCGCCCGATGCTTCCCCCCGGATTGACACTTACGAAGACCACCGTATGGCGATGGCCTTCGCTCCTGCTTGCATCCGGATAAATGGCTTGCGGATAAACGACCCGCACGTAGTAAGCAAATCGTACCCGCACTATTGGGAGGATTTGAGCCGTGCCGGCTTTTCGATACAGGAGGAACGTTAGGCCATGGGGATACTCCTTATTATATTGGCGTGTGTCGTACTTTTCGGTATGGGCGCCGGATATGTGCACAACCGGAATGTGCGGAAGAAACTGGCGAACGGAGAATTGAAGGAAATGCCTCCCGTGATTACGGCAGATAGCGAATGTTGCGGACAACACGCCGTATGCGAGAAAGAAAGCCTCCTTGCCGCTGTTAGCAAGGATATCGAATATTACGATGATGAAGAACTGGACTGTTTCAAGGGACATCCGTCAGATACATATACGAATGAAGAAATTGAAGAGTTCCGCGACATCCTCTATTCGATGCAGGAAACCGACGTGGCGGGATGGGTAAGAAGCCTCCAACTCCGGGGAGTCGGGCTTCCCGACGAAATGAAAGACGAAGTGTTCCTCATTGTGGGGGAAAGAAGGGCTGGAACAGTTAAAAATTAAAAATTAACAGTTAATAACGGCAATGTGTACGGATACAAAAAGCATTCCGTTATTCACCATTCATTATAAACTATTCACTAAAATGGATTTACTGCAGTACACTTTTTTCCAACATGCCTTGTTAGGAAGCCTGTTCGCAAGCATCGCCTGCGGAATTATCGGTACCTACATCGTCGCCCGCCGGCTGGTGTTCATCAGCGGGGGCATCACGCACGCTTCGTTCGGAGGCATCGGCATCGGGCTTTATACGGGGATACCGCCCGTGTTAGGAGCCGCCGCATTTGCGGTGCTTTCAGCCTTCGGCGTGGAATGGCTCAGCAAGCGGAGCGACATGCGCGAAGATTCTGCCATCGCCGTGTTCTGGACCTTCGGGATGGCAGCTGGCATCATCTTCAGTTTCCTGACACCGGGCTTCACGCCCGACCTCTCTTCGTTCCTTTTCGGGAACATCCTGACCATCACACGGGGCGACATCCTCTTGCTGGGCGGGCTGAGCTTAGCACTCATCCTGTTCTTCTCCATCTTCCTGCGCCCTATCGCCGCCATCGCGTTCGACCCCGAATTTGCCCGTTCGCAACGGATGCCCGTAGGCTTCTTCGAATATACGCTGATGATGTTCATCGCACTGACCGTCGTGGCTTGCCTCCGCATGGTGGGCATCGTACTTGTCATCTCGCTCCTCACGCTTCCGCAGATGACCGCCAACTTGTTCACGTACCGGTTCAAACACATCATTTGGGCATCCGCCGGCATCGGCTACCTGAGCTGTTTGGGAGGACTGGCTCTCTCTTACCGATACCAGATACCTTCGGGAGCTTCCATCATTTTCGTATCCATCTTGCTTTATGCGCTCGCAAAGTTGGGGCGTATGTGGTGCAAAAAAGAAAATTTTTAATACCTTTGCGGAACATAACGATAAACAAAGATCAATATGAACATAAATATCACAAAACTTGACCATATCCACGAGGCAGCAAAAGCTTTCATCAACGCCATGGGCGACAATACCGTATTTGCCTTCTACGGCAAGATGGGCGCGGGGAAAACCACTTTCATCAAGGCGGTATGCGAAGAACTGGGCGTGACGGATGTTATCAACTCGCCCACATTCGCCATCGTAAACGAATACCGTTCGGACACGGGCGAGCTGATTTACCATTTCGACTTCTACCGCATCAAGAAAATAGAAGAAGTGTACGACATGGGCTATGAAGACTATTTATACAGCGGCGCATTGTGCTTCATCGAATGGCCCGAACTGATAGAAGACCTGCTTCCGGGAGACGCCGTGCGAGTCAGCATCGAAGAGCAAGCGGACGGGAGCCGCACACTTTGCCTCGATACGGAAGCATAACTGTCCCCGCCATGACGGTACATTACATCATACAGGCACTGTTCGTCCTTGTGGGGACGCTTGCCCTGTTGGCGGCCTTGTTCAACTGGGAGTGGTTCTTCACGGCGCAAAATACACGGTTCATCGTGGCGAACGCCGGAAGGGGTTGCGCGCGCCTGTTTTATGCAGCCATCGGCGCATTGATGATTGCTACGGGTATATTCTTTTTTCTCTCAGTAAGAGGAGATGCCTTGACTTGACTTTTTTAACTTTCGGTATGGGCACATTGTATTTATCGGTTGAACTTACTTTCGATTTTATCGCGTTCGCCTTGGGTTGCATACTCGCCTTTCAGGCCAAAGACAACCACCTGAAACTATATTGGGGCATCATAGCCGCCTGCATCGGCTTGTTTTTCATGTGGGAGAATGTGGGCTGGCTGGTAATCGTGGCCGACACCCCCGAATACCGGTTCACTTCCCTGCTCAGCATCGACAAGATGCTGAAATGGTATGCCTTGGCAAGCGTAGTGTCTCTTTTCCCGATGGCTTCGCTTTACCCGGGCTATTTCAACCATTGGCGCCTGATGGCGTTCCTGTTCCCTCCCGTTATCCTCATCACCGTAGGGCTGTGCTACCTAAGCTTCAATGGAACACTGACCCCAATCCATTCCGCGAGCGAGATTTTGGCCAACCTCGACAAGACAGACGTCCGCCTGCGGCTTGCCATATTCTTCATCTCCATCCTGCTCCCGCTGGCTTATTTCATCTACCCGCTTGCATCCCGGCGGGCGTTCAGGCAAATCAACCGATGCATGTACGTATTCATCGGGTTCATGTTCTTGTTCTTGGGCATCTACACCACCTTCACGCTAAACATCAACGAGTTTGTGTTCAACCTGTTCGGCATTGCGGCACTGGTGTTCACCTTGTCATTCTCCGTCGTTTACCTGTTCCGCGAGAATCCTTTTTCCAGCCACATCCTGATGCTCCCCCCCGCCGACAAAAACACTTCCTTGCCATTTCCCGGAAAGGCGGCTCGCGACCCGCTCTTCGCGACCATCGACAATTACCTAAGGCAAACCCACGCCTATGCCGACAAAGCATATACTATCGGCCGGCTGGCCGGCGAGCTGGACGAGGAAGAAAAGCCCGTATCGCAAGCCATCAAGAGTGGAGGCTTCACTGGCTTCCGAGAATACATCAATTACCTGCGGCTGGAACACTTCAAGCAGCTTGCTTCAGCCACACCCGGCAAGAACGTGAAAGAACTGATGTATCTTTGCGGCTTCACTTCACGTACCACTTTTTACCGAATCTTTACCGAAAGATTCGGAATTTCCCCTACGCAATTCATCGAAAAGCTATCGAAAACGGATAATCCATAAGCGAATCCCGCAAAAAAAGCGTCCCATTACCGAAATGGGACGCTTTTTTTGCCCAAACTGTCTAAAAATTATATACATTTGCCTTATCATACGAACAAGGCCCGGACAAGCGGAAAAGCAAAATAACAGATGAGGTAACCATTTATACAATCCATTAAACTTAAACGCTTATGAAAAAAAGTCTTTTAACAATCGTTATGTCACTTGCCGCTTTAATAGGATTCGCACAAGGAGGCAACTGGAATGACAGAATCGGCCAATGGAATGCAGGCATCGTAATCGGTTATGGCACGGATATCTCCAAACCATCGTTCGGCATCAGAGGGGTGTACGACATCGTCAACGCTTTCTCCGTAGCTGGGAGTTTCGACTATTACCTAAAAGAGAGTGAAGAATTTGATGCAGGGTATGCAAGCGCAAGCGCCGACCTGAAATGGTGGGACATCAATGTGGATGCCCATTGGAATTTCCTCTATAGCGACAATTATAAAATATACGCCTTGGTAGGTATAGGCTATATCCATTCAAAGTATTCTTATTCGGGAAGCGCGGGAGAATATGAAATGGGAGATTCCGCTTCAGACAGTTCAATGGCAGGGAACTTCGGCATCGGCGGGCAATACAACTTCACCGAGCGATGGGGAGTAGCTTTCGAAGCCAAATACCAAGCCTATAGCGGGGGAGGTCAATTCGTGCCCGCGATTTCCGTCATGTACAGATTCTGACGCAACTCTTCCCCACCATACTGCCCAATCCACTCTACCTCATCTTTCTCTCAAATACAAACAAAGGTGGATTGAGTCAGGCGACCGGACGAAACCAAACCGGTCGCCTTTAAATATGCAGTAGTACTTCCTTTGCTGATGCAGTATATATTCATTTTAAGCCCTACTCCGGCTGGAATGCGGACATATCATGGAATTAATTTTGCTTCGGTTTATTTCTTCTTTTCCTTTTTTTTATTTACATTTGCTTTATACTTGAAACAACCATCAAAAGCAAACGTCATGAACGATCATTTTGTAATCAACCTCGGCAGACAATTGGGAAGCGGAGGAAAAGAAATCGGAGAAAAATTAGCGAAAGACTTGGGCATCGCTTTCTATGATAAAGAGCTGATAAACCTCGCTTCAAAAGAAAGCGGCTTATGCAAAGAGTTCTTCGAGAAAGCTGACGAGAAAGCCTCGCAAAGCCTGCTGGGAGGTTTGTTCGGGACACGTTTCCCTTTCATCACCGAAGGAGCCTACCCCTACAATTCGTACCTGAGCAATGACTCCTTGTTTAAAATCCAAAGTGATGTCATCCGTCATCTGGCGGAGAAACAATCGTGCCTCTTCGTAGGGCGATGTGCCGACTATGTATTGCGCGACCACCCACGGTGTGCCAACATCTTCGTATCCGCTTCGCCTCAAGCACGCATCGAGCGGTTGACCAAGCGTCTTAACATCAGTGCGGAAAAAGCCGAAGAAGTAATGGAGAAAGCCGACAAGAAACGTTCCTCTTATTATAATTACTACAGCTACAACACTTGGGGAGCCGCCGCTACCTATCACCTTTGCATCGACTCGTCGGTATTGGGTATCGACGGCACGGCAGACTTCATCAAGCAATTCGTGAAAATGAAATTGCAACTCCCCTGAACACAAGAGCACATTACACAAAATGACTAAAATAGGGCTTTTATCAGACACGCACGGCTATTGGGACGAACGCTACTTAAGCTATTTTGAACCGTGCGATGAAATATGGCACGCGGGCGATATCGGCTCAATGGAAATTATCCAGAAGCTGGAGGCTTTCCGCCCCTTGCGTGCCGTATACGGAAATATTGACGGACAAGACATCCGCCGGCTTTTCCCCGAAACCGCACGTTTCACGGTAGACGAAACTGATGTGCTCATCAAACACATCGGAGGATACCCGGGCAAATACGCCCCTTCCATACGGAGTGTGTTGTCCGCCCATCCTCCCCGCCTGTTCATTAGCGGGCATTCGCACATACTAAAAGTTAAATACGACCCTACCTTCGGGTTGTTGCACATCAATCCGGGCGCAGCGGGGAAATACGGATGGCATACGGTGCGCACGCTGGTACGGTTCAACATCGGCCAAGGCAATTTTTCTGACCTCGAAGTAATAGAATTAAACGGGTAAAGCTTGCCTGATTGAAAAAACTTTGCGAAATTTGCACCGCAAAAATAAAATAACATTATGAAAACGTATTTAGTTACAGGAGCTGCCGGATTTATCGGTGCCAATTACATAAAATACATACTGGCTAAACACGAAGATATACGCGTTGTTGTTTTAGATGCCTTAACCTACGCTGGAAATCTTGCTACGATAGCTAAAGACATCGATGACGAACGTTGTTTCTTCATTAAAGGGAATATATGCGACCGCAACTTGGCAGACCAGTTATTTTCTGAATACAAATTCGACTGCATCATCAACTTTGCCGCCGAAAGCCACGTAGACCGAAGCATTGAAAACCCGCAACTATTCTTGCAGACCAATATCTTAGGCACACAAAACCTGTTGGAAGCTGCCAGATGCGCATGGGTGACAGGTAAAGACGAGCAAGGTTACCCTACATGGAGGCGTGACGTGCGCTTCCATCAGGTATCTACCGACGAAGTATACGGTTCGTTAGGCGAAGAAGGGTATTTCACCGAAGACACCCCGCTCTGCCCGCACAGTCCATACAGCGCGTCAAAAGCAAGTGCCGACTTCATCGTGCTTGCCTACCGCGACACTTACAAAATGCCCGTAACCATCACCCGATGTTCGAACAACTACGGCCCTTACCAGTTTCCGGAAAAACTGATCCCGCTGGTCATCAAGAACATCCTCGAAGGCAAGCGCCTACCGATATACGGGAAAGGCACGAACGTGCGCGACTGGCTATACGTGGAAGACCATTGCAAAGCCATCGACTTGGTAGTGCGCAACGGCAAGAACGGTGAAATATACAATGTAGGCGGACACAATGAAAAACAAAACATCGAAATTGTACGGTTGATTATTGATACCGTACATGGAATCTTGAAAACAGAGCCGGAATACCGGAAAATGCTGAAAAAGAAAGAAATGGATGAAAACGGCCAAATACGCATCGATTGGATAAATGAATCACTCATTACATTCGTGAAAGACCGTTTGGGACATGACCAACGCTATGCTATCGACCCGTCGAAAATCACACGTGACTTGGGGTGGGAACCGGAAACACGATTCGAAGACGGTATTGTGAAAACCATACGGTGGTATCTGAATAATCAGGAGTGGGTGAAAAACGTAACCAGCGGAGATTATCAGAACTATTACGAAAATATGTACAAAAACAAATAGTTTCTTAATGAAGAATGAAGGATTGAGAATGAGTGAAGTTATTAATTCGCTCTTTATCCTTCATTCTTCATTTTCCATTCTTAATTCTTCATTAGATATGCCTTGAACGAGGCGAAGTCTTTCGACATCGGGACGCTTTGCTTCGTACCGCTCATAAACGCCTGAAGTTTTTCGGGAATATTAACCTTGGTACCAATGATAGCCTCTACCGTTTGCAAGAACTTGGCGGGGTGAGCCGTTTCGAGGAACACGCCCGTTTCACCCGGCTTCAGGTCTTCAGCCAACGCACGATAACCACACGCTCCATGAGGGTCGAGCAGATAACCGATCTCTTCGTATGCCTTCTGCACCGTCTCGCGGATTTGCTCGTCAGTATAAGTCTCACCGCTGATTTCACTCGAAATGGCTTCGTGGCTTCCTCCGTATAGGTCAAGGATGCGGGCGAAATTGCTGGGATCTCCTACGTCCATGGCATTGGCAATAGTAGCTATTGAAGGACGGGGAGTGTACACGCCTGTCTTCAGATACTGGTAGAAAATATCGTTGCGGTTATTGGCTGCAATGAAGCGCTTGACGGGAAGTCCCATCCGCTTGCCGAAAAGCCCTGCGGTGATGTTTCCGAAATTCCCGCTGGGCACACAGATAACCAGATTATCTGCCTTGCCCAACTTCTTCATCTGAGCATAAGCATAGAAATAATAGAACGCCTGAGGCAAGAAGCGCGCCACGTTAATGGAATTAGCCGAAGTGAGTTGCATGTGCGCTTTCAGCTCTTCGTCCATGAAAGCGTTCTTCACCAACGCCTGGCAATCGTCGAACGTGCCGTCCACTTCAATAGCAGTGATATTCCGCCCCAAAGTGGTGAATTGCTTCTCTTGTATCTCGCTCACTTTTCCCTTCGGATAAAGCACATACACATGGATGCCTTCCACACCGAGGAAACCATTTGCCACTGCGCTTCCCGTATCACCAGAAGTAGCGACCAACACATTGACCTGCTTCTTTCCTTCCTTGCGAATAAAATAGCCCAAGAGGCGCGCCATAAAGCGTCCACCCACATCCTTGAACGCCAATGTGGGTCCGTGGAAGAGTTCCAACGAATAGATGTTGTCCTTCACCTTCACTACAGGAGCATCGAAACTCAAGGTATCGTACACAATTTGTTTCAACACATCTGCGGGCACATCTTCGCCGAAGAAAGCATCCGCCACGCGGCAGGCTATCTCCTGAAATGAAAGGTTTTCTATCTCATCGTAGAACGATGCGGGCAAAGGCTTGATTTCACGGGGCATATAAAGACCTTTATCGCCAGCCAACCCGCGTACTACGGCTTCTTCCAGCGTAGCGTCAGAAGCCTGCTTATTCGTACTATAATATTTCATAAGTATGTGGTTTTGTTTTTTCACCACAGATTACACAAATTTTATCAATTACTAATTAAGAGTGAATAATGAATAACTGTAAGTATTTTCATCAGTCGTTATTAACTATTAATTGTTCATTATTAATTTATTTAATCTGTGTAATCTGTGGTGAAACTTCAATTGTTCATAAATAGATTCATAAACTCGTCTTTCTCTAACATACCGTATCCGCCCTTTTGGCACGATACCTCATCGTATGTCTGCACCTCGTCCGGCTCGATGCCCGGATAATAAATGAGGAACGGTATCGGCTCTGCCGTATGCGTACGAAGCTCGCAAGGAGTCGGATGATCGGGAAGCACGGCTATCGCCACAGGCTCGTCCCAATCCTTCACCGCTTCCCAAATGGGCTTTATGGCACGCTGGTCTAAGTACTCGACGGTCTTTAGCTTCAAAGGAATATCGCCTTCGTGTCCTGCTTCATCGCTCGCCTCGATGTGCAAATATACGAAATCATCGGTCTTCAAGGCATCGATAGCGGCTTGCGCCTTGCCTTCGTAATTGGTGGTATAAAGTCCCGTAGCACCTTCTACATCGATGCAACGCAATCCGGCATAGCGTCCGATGCCTCGGATAAGGTCGACCGCCGTAATCACCGAGCCTTTGCGAATAGCAGGGTACTTATTCGATAAAGCCTCCATCTTCGGACGATAACCGGGGCTCCAGGGCCAAATGCTGTTAGCTGGGTCTTTGCCTTCGTTCACCCGTTTCAGATTAAGCGGATGTTCCGCCAATAATTCTTGCGACTTCAAAATCAAACCGTTCAATAAATCGGCGGTTTCTTGCGCTTCGGGAACCAATGCCTTTACTAAATTCGGACGGAAAGGTTGCAACGGAATGTCGTGCGGAGGCACACAAGCCACGTGCTTGTTCCCGCCTTTCACCACCAACAAGTGGCGGTATTGCACGCCCGTATAGAAATGGATGCAGTCATTGCCCAAACGTTCTTCCAAGAAACGAATCAGTACGTCCGCTTCTTCGGTAGTGATATGTCCTGCCGAGTGATTCTTCAACATATCCCCTTCGACACATACCAAGTTACAACGCATTGCCATGTCATCGGGAGCTAAATCGACTCCGATGCTGGCGGCTTCCAATACGCCGCGTCCTTCGTACACCGTAGGAAGGTCATATCCCATCACCGACATATTCGCCACCTCGCTTCCCGGATGGAAGCCGTCGGCTACGGTCTTCAGCATACCCGTGCGTCCCATCCGCGCTAACATATCCATATAAGGCGTATGGGCATATTGCAATAAAGTCTTGTTTCCTAAGGAGGGAACAGCCCAGTCCGCCATTCCGTCTCCTAATATAATCAGATGTTTCATGTTGCTTTTTTAAATATTAGCAATGCTCATAATATCGGCAAACACTCCGGCGGCGGTCACACCCGCACCTGCTCCATAGCCTTGGATGAGCATCGGATATTCATTATACCGTTCGGTGGTCAAGAGGATGATGTTGTTGCTTCCGGCTAATTCGAAGAACGGATGATGACGGTCTACCTCCATCAATTCCACCACGCCTTTGCCATCCTCGAAACGTGCCACAAAACGCCAACGCTTGCCTTCACGCTCCAAAACCTTGCGGCGTTCCTCAAAGTCAGCATCGAGCGAAGGAATCTTGCGCCAAAAATCATCTAACGAACCTTCGAAGAAGCTATCGGGGATGAAGAGGTGTTTTTCCACATCTTCCTGATTCAGGCGATACCCTGCCTCACGTGCCAAGATAACCAACTTACGCACTACGTCGGTCCCGCTCAGGTCGATGCGTGGGTCAGGTTCGGAATAACCTTGTTCCTTTGCGTTCCGTATGGTTTGGCTCAAAGGCACATCGGCACTGATTTCGTTGAAGATATAGTTCAGCGTGCCGCTCAATACGGCTTCTATCTTCAGTATCTTGTCTCCGCTATTAATCAGGTCGTTAATCGTATTGATGACCGGAAGCCCCGCTCCTACATTGGTCTCGAAAAGGAACTTCACGCCCCGATGGCGGGCTATCTGCTTCAGCTCGGCATAAAGCTCATAATCCGAAGAAGCCGCTATCTTGTTTGCCGCCACCACCGAAATGTTATGCCCCAAGAAGTCTTTATACAAGGAAGCGATTTCCTCGCTTGCGGTACAATCCACGAAGACCGAATTGAAGATGTTCATCCCGATTATCTCATCGTGCAACACCTGGGTCGATGAAGGCATGCCCTTCTCTTCCAAGTCTTCGCGATAATGGTCTAAGTCGATTCCCGCACGGGTAAACATCGCCTTGTGACCATTGGCTATCCCCACGATTTTCAGGTTCAGCCCGCGTTCTTGTTTCAAGCGTTCCTGCTGGCTATGTATCTGGTCTATCAGGCTACGCCCCACCGTACCGATACCGCAAATGAAGAGATTCAGCACTTGGTATTCGGAAAGAAAGAACGAGTCGTGTATCACGTTCAAGGTCTTACGGAGCGAACCGCCTTCCACTACAAACGAAATATTCGTTTCCGAAGCGCCTTGTGCACAAGCTATCACGTTGATGCCGTTCCGTCCCAAGGTGCCGAAAAGTTTTCCGGCAATGCCCGGTGTATGCTTCATGTTCTCGCCTACGATAGCCACCGTGGCAAGTCCGCCTTCGGCTTTCATCGGACTGATTTCGCCCATTTCGATTTCTTTAGCAAACTCTTCATCGAGCACCTTGCAAGCCAATGCCGCATCTTCATTGCGCACGCCGATAGAAGTGGAGTTTTCCGAAGAAGCCTGAGAAACGAGGAACACACTGATGCCGTTCTCCGCCAAGGTCTTGAAAATGCGGTAGTTCACGCCGATAACGCCTACCATACCCAGCCCCGTCATCGTGATAAGGCACGTATTGTTAATAGACGAAATACCTTTGATAGCTTTCGAAGAATGGTCGGCTTCTTGCTTCACGATAGTGCCCGGAGCATCGGGATTAAACGTATTCTTTATTAATATAGGTATATTCTTATGACACACGGGATAAATCGTAGGCGGATAAACCACCTTCGCACCGAAGTTACAAAGCTCCATTGCCTCCACATAACTCAGTTCGGTAATGGGATAAGCGGTGCTGATGACACGCGGGTCAGCGGTCATAAATCCGTCCACATCGGTCCAGATTTCCAACACATCGGCATCCAGTGCCGCAGCAATGATAGAAGCGGTATAGTCCGAACCGCCCCGTCCCAAATTGGTCACCTCACCCGTCTCCTTATCAGTCGAGATAAATCCCGGAACCAAAGACACACGCGGAATTTCGCGGAACGTCTCACGTACCAAGCGATTGGTTAGTTCCGAGTCGAGGATATGCTTGTTATGTTTCTTCTCGGTCTTGATGAACTGGCGCGAATCAAACCATTGCGCCCCCTCGATAAGTGTAGCCACAATGATAGAAGACAAACGCTCGCCATAGCTCACGATAGTAGCCGAAGTCTTGGGCGAAAGGTCGCGTATCAGGTAAATGCCTTGGAAAATGTCTTTCAATTCACTCAATAGCTCATTCACACAATCGAGGAGCAGCTCGCGTTTCTCGCCTGCGGGAATCACCGTATATACCATTTCGATATGGCGGTTCACGATTTCCTTCATCTCCTTCTCGTAGCCCGAATCGCCCGATGCCGCCATGTTTGAAGTCTTTATCAGCTTGTCGGTGATGCCTCCCAATGCCGAAACCACTACGATTACCTTATCATCTATCGCCTCAACGATTTTCTTTACATTCAACATGCTATTGACGGACCCTACCGATGTTCCGCCGAATTTCAATACTTTCATACGATTTGTTTCGATATAATTAATAATCGCACACAGATGACACTGATAAGACAGATTTTCACGGATTTAAATTATATCTGCGACTATCCTTTAAAATCCGTGTCATCTGTGTGCGATGAATGATAAACATTTATTTATTGAATTATAAAACACGAAGAAATGCCTGAGTCCACAGGCGTGTATCACGTAGAAACACATATATACAATCACTCAACCCCGAGGGGTCATCCCTGTGGCGGATGTATAAAGGGACATACGCCCTGTGGCACACATCAGATTGATATGAAGATTGTTTCGATTCATGTATAAATGCTTTATTGTGCGCAAATATAGTAACATTTTTCCATAAACAAGCATATCCGGCGTTTTTTTTGAAGAAAATATTCATCACGTTACACATTGACGCATTATTATCATACAGATGCATATAAAAACGCACCTATATACATCGGCTCATCCATATATATGGTAAAACGCTATATCGTATGATTCACGGCAGGTGCAATCAGATGCACACATTCATGCTAAGCGGGCAAGTTCTTCGAGCTTAATTTTCTTATTGGCTTGTGCCGGGCATTGTTTCTTCTTTAAAAAAACGCTATCTTTGTGCCTGACTAAAAAAATAATGAATTTATGCCACTGAATTTACCTGATAAATTGCCCGCCATTGATTTGTTGAAAGAAGAGAATATCTTCGTCATCGACACGTCGCGCGCGAGCACACAAGACATCCGCCCGTTGAAAATCGTCGTCCTCAACCTGATGCCGATTAAGATTACCACCGAGACCGACCTCATCCGCTTGCTCTCCAACTCGCCTTTGCAGATAGAGGTGAGCTTTATGAAGCTGAAGAGCCACACCTCGAAGAACACGCCGATAGAGCACATGAAAGCGTTCTACCGCGACTTCGACCTGATGCGGGGCGAAAAGTTCGACGGGATGATTATCACGGGCGCACCTGTGGAGCACCTCGATTTTGAGGGCGTGAACTACTGGAGTGAACTTCAGACCATTTTCGACTGGGCACGCACGCACGTCACTTCTACGCTCTATATCTGCTGGGCTGCGCAAGCGGGGCTGTACCATTATTACGGTGTGCCGAAATACCAGCTCGGCAAGAAGATGTTCGGCATTTTCGAACATCACGTGTGCGAGGGTTTCCAGAAACTGCCTATCTTCCGTGGATTCGACGATGTGTTTTTCGTTCCGCACAGCCGCCATACGGAAGTGCGCCGTGCGGATATCGAGAAGCATCCCGAACTTCAGATTGTCTCCGAGTCGGACGATGCGGGCGTGCATATCGTAATGGCGCGTGGCGGAAGGGAATTCTTCGTAACGGGACATTCGGAATATGCTCCTTACACCCTCGACGGGGAATACCGGCGCGATGTGGCGAAAGGCTTGCCCATCGACCTGCCGAAGAACTATTACCGTGACGATGACCCCGACAAAGGCCCGTTGGTGCGCTGGCGGAGCACCGCCAACCTTTTGTTCTCCAACTGGCTGAACTATTACGTTTATCAGGAGACACCGTATGATATCAATGAAATCAGATAAATTGATTTTCACCACAGATTACACGGATTAATAAAATTATTTTCTCTGTGTTTTCCTATTATACTTTGTGGTGAATTTGTGAATAATAAATTATTTTAATCTGTGTAATCTGTGGTGACATTAAAAAAGACATGACAATCGAACTATTGGCTCCCGCGAAAAACTTGGCGTGCGGGATAGAGGCTATCAACCATGGGGCGGACGCCGTGTATATCGGGGCACCCCGCTTCGGGGCGCGTGCCGCCGCGGGAAACTCGTTGGAGGACATCGCGGAATTGGTGCGTTATGCGCATCTGTTTCGGGCGCGCATTTACGTGACGGTGAATACCATTCTGAAGGATGAGGAGCTGAAAGATACCGAGGCGATGATTTGGGACTTGTACCGCATCGGCGTAGATGCGCTCATCGTGCAGGATATGGGCATTACCCGCCTCAACCTGCCTCCCATTCCGCTTCATGCCAGCACGCAGATGGATAACCGCACGGCAGAGAAGGTGAGCTTCTTGGCGGAGGCGGGATTCCGTCAGGTAGTGTTGGCTCGCGAACTGACTTTGGAAGAGATTCGGAAAATCCACCGCGCCTGTCCCGATACGTTGCTCGAAGTCTTCGTACACGGAGCGTTGTGCGTGAGCTATAGCGGGCAATGCTACGTGAGCCAAGCGTGTTTCGGACGAAGTGCGAACCGTGGGGAATGTGCCCAATTCTGCCGCTTGGCGTTCGATTTGGAAGATGCCGACGGGAAGGTCATCGCCCACGATAAACACTTGCTTTCGCTCAAGGATATGAATCAAAGCGGGAATTTAGAGGAACTGCTCGATGCGGGCGTTTCGTCGCTCAAGATAGAAGGAAGGCTGAAGGACGTGTCGTATGTGAAGAACGTAACGGCTTATTACCGCCAGCGGTTGGACAACATTTTCAAGCGGAGGAAAGAATACGTGCGGGCTTCGTCGGGAAGCGTGCGGGTGGAATTCCGTCCTCAGTTGGACAAGAGCTTCAGCCGTGGATTTACCGATTATTTCCTTCACGGGCGCAATCCCGGCATCTTTAACTTGAACACGCCGAAATCGTTGGGCGAGGAAGTGGGAACGGTGAAGGAGGTGCGTGCTACGTGTCTGACCGTGGCGGGCGTGAAGCCTTTTGCCAACGGAGACGGCTTGTGCTACGTGGACGAACAAGGCAAGTTGCAGGGCTTCCGGGTGAACCGTGTGGAGGACAACAAGCTCTTCCCGCAGGAGATGCCCCGCCGCATCCGTCCGAAGACGGTGCTTTACCGCAATTTCGACCAAGCTTTCGAGCGCGCGATGCAGAAGAAGTCTGCCGAGCGGAAGATAGTGGTAGACATGCGATTGGAAGAGAACAATTTCGGCTTCACCCTTACCTTGACCGATGAAGACGGGATACGTGTGAGCGTGGTGCTGGAGCGGGAAAAGGAAATTGCCCGCACTTCGCAAGCCGAGAACTTGAAAACCCAGTTGGGCAAGTTGGGCAATACGCCTTTCGCGGCGGAAGAGATAAGCATCGGCTTTACGGAAGACTGGTTTATCCCTTCGTCCGAGCTTTCCGACTTGCGGCGCAGGGGCGTGGAACGTTTGCTTTCGGCACGCCGCATTACCTATCCTCAGGAGCGGAGAAGGTGGACGGAGACCGTTCATCCGTTTCCGGCAAAGGTGTTGGATTATCGAGGCAATGTGATGAACCGTGAGGCGGAAGCGTTTTACCGTTCGCACGGCGTGGAACGCATCGCTCCCGCTTTCGAGAAAGACCCTCCGCGCGACGCGGTATTGATGGAATGCAAGCATTGTGTGCGGTATAGCATGGGCTGGTGTCCGGTGCATCATCAGAAACGTGCTCCTTTCCGCGAGCCTTTCTACTTGGTGAGCGCAGACGGCAGACGTTTCCGCTTAGAGTTCGATTGCAAGGCGTGCCGGATGAAGGTTCTTTCATCTGTGGTAAAAAAGACGATAGATTATGCTGAAGAGTAAATACCTTATTCCGTTCTTGTTTCTGCTGGCGTTGCTTGCGGCTTGCCATTACCGCCCGATGTACATTCCCGAAAGCGGGGAGGAGGGCGATTCTGCCCGTATCAATACGCGGGCGTATGCGTTGAATAGCAATTTTCAGGTAGAGGCGGATACGTTATGGCTCCATGTGCTTCCGTTTATGGACACCGTGGCATTGGTGCAAGGAGATGAAGTGGTGGTGGCGGAATTCGATGTGCATCCGCAAGATTCTGTGGACTCGGTGTGGGTGAAGGTGGCACGCGACCAAGAGACCATCGGTTGGATTCAGGAACACCGCTTGCTGGAAAACATTGTGCCCGTCGACCCGATTTCGCGCTTTATCCATCTCTTTAGCAATGCCCATACCTTGCCTTTCTTCTTGGTATTAGCGGTGTTTTTCCTTTGGTTTGTCTATCGGGCTGTACGGCGCAAGCAAATCAAGCTCATTTGGCTGAACGATATCGATAGCGTGTTTCCTCTTCTCTTGTCGCTCTTGATGGCGATAGCCGCCACTACGTATAACAGCATCCAGCATTTCGTCCCCGAAACGTGGGAACGGTATTATTACGAGCCTACGCTGAATCCTTTCGATGTGCCTTTCATCTTGGGTTTCTTCATTGTATGTGTGTGGCTGATTGTGTTGGTAGGCGTGGCGGTGCTCGATGATTTGTTTCATCAGACAAAGGCGGAAGTGGCTTTCTTTTACTTGGTAGGGCTGGTTTCGTGCTGCATATTCATTTATGTGTTTTTCACTTACCTCAATATTTACATCGCTTACGTATGCCTTGCCGCCTACGGTGCGGGTTGCATCCGCTGGTTCTGTAAGTCAGACCGCTATCCGTATGTATGCGGGGCGTGCGGGGCAAAGATGCGTGCCAAAGGTATCTGCCCGCATTGCGGGGCGTTGAACGAGTGAGTTTTTCACCACAGATTACACAGATTTAAATAATTAAGAATTAAAAGTGAATAATGAATAACGAAGAATTCTTCAATTAGCCGTCATTAACTATGAATTGTTCATTATTAATTATTTAAATCTGTGTAATCTGTGGTGAAAGAACATCAGAAGTTGCACCGCAGGTCGATGCCCACTTGCAAGGGGCGTCCTGCTTGCTCGAACCCGCGGCCCATGGTTTCGAAATAGAACGCTTGGTAATGCTTGTTGAGGGCGTTGGCAATCCACAAAGCGATTTGCCCGTTGCCTTTGGCGAAGCTGATACGTCCGTCCAGGGTACCGTAGAACGGCTGGCTGGCGTTGTTTTGCTCCGTCCAGTAGATGCGTCCTGCCGCCCGATAGTTGGCATCGAGTGTGATATGGTCAAGTATTGTGTTCCGCCGCAGGGTGAAACGGTATTGCCCTCCCGCACTGAAAGTGTGCTTCGGAACGAAAGGCACGTAACGCCCGTTGTAGGTTTCTTCTTCGCTTACCACATAATCGGTAAACGTGGCATACGTGTATCCGTAGTTGGCGTTCAGGCTGAAGGCATCGGTCACTTGGGCACGTACCGATGCTTCCGCTCCGATGCTCCGGCTCTTTCCCGCATTGACCGTGATGCGTCCCAATCCGTTTTCGGCAAAGCGGGAAATTTGCTGGTCGCGCGTGTCCATATAGAAGAAAGCCGCATCGGCTTGCAGTTTTCCTTCGGGCGAGGTGAGATGTGCTCCCACTTCGTAATTCCACGAATATTCGGGCTTATAGAGCGTGGCTTCCGATACGTTTACATCCGAGGCGGGGAAGTCGGGCATCATTCCCGCGAAGTTCCCTAACACTTCGTCTTGCTTGATAGCATCCATCATAGCCGTGCGCAGGTCGTTCTGCACTAAGTCGGAGAACATTTGGATGTTGTAGCCTCCCGAACGGTAGCCTTTGCTCACCGTAGCATAGACATTGTTTTGCCGGTTCCACGCATATTGCAAGGTGAATTTAGGAAGCAATTGCAGGTAATCAGTCCGTTCTTTGCCGATGAATTGGGTCAAGGCTTCCAAGGGGCGCACGATGTCTTGGGGCAGGAAAGGAGCCGATACACCAAAGTCGAATCCCATGGCGCATCGGGAGTCGTAATCCAGCCAAAGTTTTTCGTAATCCAGCCGGAACCCCACCGTGAGCGAAAGCCCTTCGGTAAAGAGGTCGTTCAAGGTCGATTGATGATAGACGGATCCGTTTAAGGCGGGAGTCTTGAAAGTTCCCGTCACGGTCATCGGGCGTGTAGTGACCTGTGCCGAAAGTGTGGGTGCGCTAGCCGGGAGGTTCGAAAGCCCCGCATTGATGTTGTCTTCAATCAGGCTCCGGATGCCTTCGTCTTCGAAAGTCACGGGAGCGTCTGTGTCCAGCCATTGGTAGAATCCGCTCACGCCCGTAGTCCATTGCCAGCGTGTGCCCGGCTTCGATTTCAATACGATTTCTTGCGAAAGGGTTTTCGAGTTCTGCTTTTGCATCATCGTATAGATATCGGCTTCGGTAAAGTCCTGGTCCAAATTCATCCGGTCGTACAGGTATTGGAATCCCGTCACGCTGTTCAGGGTGAAGTTTTTTCCGTGATGCTCGATGTTCAATCCCCCGTTCACTAAGTTGCGCTTGTATCCGCAAGGGTGGTTGTATGCGATTTCACCGATGTGTTCCCCGCGGTCTTCTTCCTTTCCGTCTGTCCGTCCTGTGTAGGCGTATGGATAGCCGCCTTGGTTGGTATATTCATAATTGAGGGTGAAGTCCAATTTCAGGTCTTCATTAGGAAACCAGATGGCACGCACACGCCCTCCCGCTTCATCATCGGTATCAATGCGCTTTCCGTTGTAGGCGTTCTTGAAGAAGCCTCCCTTGTGCTCGTAAAACATCCCTACCGAGAACGCGAATTGGTCTGAAATGCGGTGATAGTGCTTCAGCATCGCCTTATAGTTATTATAGGAGGCAGCACTGAGTTGCACGTCGGTTCCTTGGTAAGTAAAGGGCGATTTGGTGAACACGCGGATAAGCCCGCCCATCGTATTGCGTCCGTAGAGTGTGCCCTGCGGACCTCGCATCACGTCGATGCGCTCGATGTCGGAGTAGTTGAAGTCGAAAGCGGATTTGTCGATGAACGGGATGTTATCGACATACAATCCTACGGCAGGCGTATTGATGCGCGAACCGATGCCCCGCACGTAGACCGAGGTGGTGAGCTTCGACCCATAGTCGGGGATGAACAGGTTGGGCACCCGTCCCGAAAGCGATTTCACCGACCCGATTTGCCCGCTCCGTATGTCAGCTTGCGAAAACGAGTTGGACGAAAGCGCTTGTTGACGGAGACGCGTGTTTTCTTTCGGTGTGGCAATAATCACCACTTCTTCGATGTCGATAACTTTCACCGTGTCGCGCGGGGCGATAAGTCCGGATGCAAATCCCGATACCGCCGTGGCAAGTGCAAGGGTCGTAAAGATAAGTCTTGTCTTCATTTGTTATGCTGTATTTTTTGAAACGCAAATTTTCGCAGATTAACGCAGATAAATAAATTATTTCTTCTGTGTCTTCTATGGTGAAAAAATAATCTACGAAAATCTACGTTAATCTGCGTTTTTTCAACCGCCTGCAAAGTAACGCCAAATCTTTGATACTTGCAATCCTCATAAATGAGGAAATTTTATAGTTCTGTTTCCTGCTTATTGTAAAAACTCGTATCTTTGTGGCGGTAAAAAACAGATTCGGTATGGACAAGCGTGCGCGTTATAGAGACTTTTCGGGCTTTTTGGCGGAACTGTTCCCCTTCAAGGTGCAGAAGATTTCGCTGAATGCGGGCTTTACCTGCCCCAACCGGGACGGGACGAAGGGCTATGGCGGATGTACGTATTGCAATAACCAGACGTTTAATCCCGACTATTGCCGGACGGAAAAGAGCATTACCCGCCAATTAGAAGAGGGGAAGGTGTTCTTTGCCAAGAAATATCCGGAGATGAAATATTTGGCTTACTTTCAGGCATATACGAATACGTATGCCGGGGTGGGCGAATTGAAGCGGATGTACGAAGAAGCGTTGGGAGTGGAAGACGTGGTGGGGCTGGTCATCGGGACCCGTCCCGACTGTATGCCCGACGCTTTGCTGGATTATCTTGCGGAACTGAACAAACGCACCTTCTTGCTTGTTGAATACGGGATAGAAAGCACCGATGACGAGACGTTGCGCCGCATCAACCGCGGGCATACGTTCGCCTGTACGGAGGACGCGGTGAGGCGTACGGCGGCAAGGGGCATCCGCACGGGAGGGCATGTCATCGTGGGGCTTCCAGGCGAGGCGGAGAGAGAGAAGGTGATTCGTCAGGCTGGGATTTTGTCGCGCCTTCCGCTCACGACCTTGAAGTTGCACCAGCTTCAGCTGATAAAAGGTACGCGCATGGGGCAGGAGTATGCCGGACATCCCGAAAACTTCCACCTCTACACGGCGGACGAGTATATCGACTTGGTGATAGACTATATCGAACATTTGCGTCCCGGCTTGGTGCTGGAGCGTTTCATATCCCAGTCTCCTAAAGAACTTTTGATAGCTCCCGACTGGGGGATGAAAAACTACGAGTTCACCGCCCGCCTCCGCAAGCGGATGGAAGAACGGGACGCATGGCAAGGAAAGTTTTTTATAGAACGCAGAGACACGGAGACACAGAGGGATATTTAGAAGCAGATAAAGGGAGTTAGAAGGAGTTATGCCTTCGGCAGGAGTTAAATGCCAATAGTCTTGTGGTGTTAGCTTCTAACTCCCTTTAACTCCCTGAAATAACTCCCTTTTAACTCCTTAAATAATAAATCTCTGTGTCTTCGTGTCTCTGTGTTCAAAAATAAAAATGGATAAACTTAAAAACTAAACAAATATGAAACTGAAAGGGAACGTACATTACGTGGGTGTGAACGACCGTTCGAAGACGTTGTTCGAAAATTTGTGGCCGTTGCCATACGGCGTGTCTTATAACTCTTATCTGATAGCCGATGACGAGATGGTGGCGTTGGTAGATACGGTAGACGTGGCTTTCTTCGAGGTGTACTTGAAGAAAATCAAGGCGGTAATCGGCGACCGTAAAATCAATTATCTGATTATTAATCACATGGAGCCGGACCATTCTGGCTCAATCGCTTTGATTAAGCAATATTATCCCGACATCGTGTTGGTGGGCAACAAGAAGACGTTCGACATGGTGGAAGGTTTCTACGGCGTAGGCGGAGACCGTTACGTGGTGGGCGAAGGTGATTTCCTGAAATTGGGACACCACAACCTGCGCTTCTACCTGATTCCGATGGTGCACTGGCCCGAAACCATGGTCACTTTCGATGAGACCGAAGGCATCCTCTTCTCGGGCGACGCGTTCGGTTGCTTCGGCGCGTTGAACGGCGGATGCATCGACAAGGACATCAATATCGAAATCTACGAAGGTGAGATGCGCCGCTATTACGCGAACATTGTGGGCAAGTTCGGCAATCCGGTGCAGAAGGCGTTGCAGAAATGCAAGGGGCTGGATATCCAGATGATTTGCTCTACCCACGGGCCGGTATGGACCGAGAAGATTCCGCAAGTGGTGGACATGTACGACCGCCTGAGCCGGTACGAAGGCGAGGAAGGCGTGGTTATCGCATACGGCACGATGTATGGCAATACCGAAGAGCTTGCCGAAACCATTGCCGAAGAACTCAGCGCGCAAGGCATCAAGAACATCGTGATGCACAACGTGTCGAAGACCCCGCATTCGTACATCTTAGCGGACATTTTCCGCTACAAAGGCTTGATAGTGGGCTGCACTACTTATAATATGAACCTCTATCCCGAAATGGAAGCCTTGTTGAGCAAGATAGCCGCGCGCGAGATGAAGAACCGTGTGATGGGCTATTTCGGCTCGTTCACCTGGGCAAGCGCAGCCGTGAAGAAATTAGCGGAATATGCCGAGAAGCTGAAGTTCGAGTTAGTGGGCAATCCGGTAGAGATGAAGCAAAGCATGAGCGAGGACACCGCCCGTCAGGCGAAAGAACTGGCGAAGGCGATGGCGGAAAGGCTGAAAGCGTGATTGATTTTTTCACCACAGATTACACAGATTTAAATAATTAATAATGAAGACTTAATAGCAGCAAAACATATACCGTTATTCATTATTCACTTTTAATTATTAATTATTTAAATCTGTGTAATCTGTGGTGAGCTTTTTATAAACGTCTATGTTACAGAAACTATACGACAAGAACAACGACCCGAAGGTGTTGCAACGCATCGTTGACATCCTGAACGACGGGGGGATTATCATCTATCCCACCGACACGATGTATGCCATGGGATGCCATGCCTTGAAAGAACGTCCTATCGAGAAGATTTGCCGGTTGAAGGGCTTGAATCCCAAGAAGAACAATCTTTCCATCATCTGTTACGACCTGAGCAACATCAGCGAATACGCACAGGTGGGCAATGCCACTTTCAAGCTGATGAAGCGCAACCTGCCCGGTCCGTTCACCTTTATCCTGAAAGCCGATAGCCGTTTGCCCAAGATATTCCGCAACCGGAAAGAAGTGGGCATCCGTGTGCCCGGCAATGAGATTATCCGTGAGATATGCCGCTTGCTGGATGCTCCGATATTGACCACCACCTTGCCCCTGCGTGAAGGGGAAGACATCGAATATGCCACCGACCCGGAACTGATAGACGAGAAATTCGGTGATGAAGTAGACTTGGTTATCGATGGAGGCATAGGCGGCATTGAACCTTCTACCGTGATAAATTGTTATGAAGATGTGCCGGAGATAGTGCGGCAAGGAAAAGGAATACTAATTGAATGAAGAATTAAAAAAAAGTTATGTTTTTATCATCATTAGCTTCGCTTTTGCTGGCGGCGGAAGCGGAAACAAAATTGGTTAATGTTGAGCAATTGCTCGACAAGTTATTAAATTGGAGCATCGAAGCGGGGAAGAATATCCTGGCTGCTTTGATTATCTTCGTTGTAGGGCGTTTTGTCATCAAGCAAATCAATCGCTTGTTCCGGAAGATATTGGAACGGCGCAAGTTGGAAATCAGCGTACAGACATTTTTAGAGAGCTTGGTAAGCTTGTTGCTCAACTTGGTACTCGCCTTTGCGGTTATCAGCAAGCTGGGTGTAGAAACCACCAGTCTTGCGGCTCTGTTGGCTTCGGCAGGTGTGGCTATCGGTATGGCTCTGTCGGGCAATCTGTCGAACTTTGCGGGCGGGCTGATTATCTTGGTGTTCAAACCTTTTAAGGTAGGCGATTACATCGACGGACCGAATGACGAGAGCGGTACAGTGAAGGAAATCCAAATCTTCCATACGGTGTTGACCACGGTAGATAACCGCCTGATTTACGTGCCTAACGGCTTGTTGAGCAGCAATGCCATCACCAATTACAGCAAGCAGGAAACACGCCGTGCCGAATGGGTGTTCGGAGTGGAATACGGAGAAGATTTCGATAAGGTGAAAGCCGTGCTCCAGCGCATCATCGATGCCGACCCGCGCATCCTGAAAGACCCAGCCCCGATGATTGCCTTGGGCGCATTGTCGGCAAGCAGTGTGGATATCAAAGTACGCGCATGGGCAAAGACCTCCGATTATTGGGATGTCTATTTCGATATGAATAAGATTGTTTACGAAACCTTCAACAAAGAAGGCATCGGTTTCCCGTTCCCGCAACTTACGGTGCATCAGGCGAAAGACTGATGTATTGTGTATCGGATTGGAAACGCAGACGACACAGATTTTACAGATTTTCACAGATTATTTTTTATACAATCTGTGTTCATCTGTAAAATCTGTGTCGTCTGTGTGCTATGATATAAGCTGATTATGATCAGCTACATATCAATTTACTCTATGGTTACTTGCAAAGGGTGACGCACTTGCCGGGCAAACGTTTTTAAGTATTCAGTCCAATCAGCCTCGGTCTTGAAACCGTATTTACTCCATCCTGATCCCCAATAATAAATGAAATCGGTATCGGGTTGGTAAGTGCAAATACCGAGTACGTGCCCCAATGCATCGCCTACAGGTTCATCGAAAAACTGTACTTTTGTCCGTACCGCCGAGTCGGGGAAAACAGCACCTATATAAACGATACCGTTATCCGATTGGGGTTCGGTAGTAGGATCGGCGTAGGCGATGTATCCATCTTCGGCATTATAAGCATAACCATCCGCATTGGCCGCATGGATAACGATTCCTCCAGCAACAGGAGTAGGTTGGCTCAGGTTAGTATATGTCACGGTGGTCTTGTTTAGTTGCGAGCCTTCGTCGAGCTGGATGACGCGGGTTTCGATGACATTCGAATCGTTTTTTACAGTCAGCGGATTAAAGGCCAGCCTAAGGGTGAAGCGCAACGGCCCGTTGTCTAATATCTCATACGTTTTATAGCAATACGGATAAACAATGACGGAGTCGGACATCAAAGCTGAAGTACCACCTCCCAAAGTAGGTCCTACCGCATAACAATCCATTCCGTTTCCGTGGTCTACATGGTAAGAAATTTTATTTACCAGTTCATCGGCTTCCCGCTTCTTTCCAATTTTCCGCAAGGCGTTAATCCTTGCCCAGACAGCAGTATCCAATTCCATTGCGTAACGGTCTTCTACCACCAGATTGGCAACGCTTTTGGTAAACACGTCATAGCCGTATGCCTGTTCGCCCTTCTTTTGCAAGGAGGGGCCATAAACACGATAAGCGGCGCGGTCGTTTTCCCAAGCGATATCGTCCAAGCGTTCGGGATAGGAACGCCCGTATACCACGGTAGTAACCGCCGAAGGTGTCCCTTGCTGGATGGTATAACGGACAGATACATTTGCCCCTACCGATACGGGGAAAATGAGTTGGTCATCGTAAGTCCGTTGGTAAGGTACTTCTTGCGCCTTTTCATCGTAGATGACGATTTGTGCCGTATCGGGCAAATTCAATTGCTGATAAATTTTCGCAATGGATACTTCTACCATTTCGCCCGCACGGCCGGCATCAAGCGGATTGGTTACAGTAACGGTCACCGATTGGGGATTACCGCATCCCCACAAACTCAGTGCGGCACAAACCGCCACGGTAAGGATTGTTTTTTTCATACGCCTTTCGTATATTAAGGAACTGTTTTATAAGAAACTGTTCAAATTAGCCCAAGAATCATGTTATAGACTTCCATAAAATTCAAAATCAGCAGGTCTATTAGAAAATATCAGATCTTTAAAGAGACCACAACAATAAAGTTATAACACAATATCCAACCGACCTAACTGAAAAACAGCAGCAAGTTATTAAAAAATTTTTAGAACCGCAATCAAGGAAGCGGAAACATTCGTATGCCGCTCTCTGATTCCGCTCCTTGCAAACCGCCTAATTCTTCGTCAGATAGCCCGCTATCTTCCTCATCACAGAAGCAAAATGCCTCAAATCAAATTATAATCTGAAAAAATCTGTGTTTCTGCATTGAAGTCTTTCCAATCAGACTCCACGTTTCAACCTTAGCAATGCCTCAATGTAATAATAGTCGGCATAAATGATGGAAGCATCTATTTCAGATCCGTTGGGATAATGTCCCGTAGAGTGCAGTAGGAAAGCGGGTTTCTGCTTGCCACATTGATACTTATCCGAACTCAAGCTTTCCAACATACGAAGAGCTGCTTCCCGATATGTGCTTCCTTTTTCAGGAGACACATAGCCTGAAAGTTCCAGCAACGCCGAAGCCACCACACACGCTGCCGATGCATCACGTGGGGCATAAGGGATGGCGGGGTCATCGAAATCCCAATAAGGGATGTAGTCATCGGGGAGACGCTTCAGGTAAACATCAGCCACCTGCTGCACAAAGTCAAGATACTTCGGGTCTTGCGTCTCCCGATAGACTACCGTATAGCCGTATATCGCCCAAGCCTGACCGCGTGCCCACATACTGCTGTCGGAATAACCTTGGTGCGTCATACCCTTGATGAAATGTCCCGTCAACGTATCGTACACCGCTACGTGATAAGAAGTATAATCGGGGCGGAAATGGTATTTCATTGTGGTATCAGCATGCGATACGGCTATATCATAAAATTTTTTATCGCCTCCATTTTTCGATGCCCAAAAGAGCATCTCGAGGTTTATCATATTATCCATAATGGTATTGTGCCCTCCTAACATTTCCACGTTACGAGGCCATGAGAGGATGGTTCCCGCCTTAGGATTGAACAGTTCCGCCAGTGCATCAGCACTACGGAGAATAACTTCGCGGTACGTTTCGTTATGCGTTAACCGGTATCCGTTTCCGTAACTGCAAAACATCAGGAAACCCAAATCGTGATCATAGGCGGGCGTAATGTGTGAAATGCTTTCCAACGCATCAGTAAACCTTTCGGCTTCCGCCTTTATCACAGGATCTTTCGTATATTCGTAATCATACCATAGGATGCCGGGCCAAAAGCCTGCACACCATTCTTCTTTCGTTGCCTTGCTACAATACCAATGCGATGTACTATCGGGAATGTTGCGAGGCATCATCGTATAGTCCGTCCCTTTATCCCCGCGAGAGAGTTCATCTAACGTGCGATGCACCTGCGCATCGCAATATGCCAAAGCCTTGTCTACATCAAATTGCCCGGATGTTGTACCAGAGTTCGAATCCGTACAAGCCGCAAGCATAGTCAATCCGACCCCCATCAACCAATTTCTTGCTTTCATATTCGTATTTCTTTTTATTTGATTATGCTTATTCATTCACCACAGAGGACACTGAACCACAGAGGAAAATAATTCTCTAATTTATGACTCTGTGAGCCTCTGTGTTCTCTGTGGTGAAATAGTCATTCATCATTCACAAAGTTTCTCCCTGATAAGAAGCATACTCCTTCAAGTCTCTCTCCGAAGCGGGAACCAAGCGTACGGCAGCTCCCCCACTCGGCTTCAAGGCAAACATCAACGCCTGCTTGCCTGTGAGCAACAACTTACTACATTTCACTTGCGTGCGTGTACCAGTCTCTTCTCCGCCATCGGTATACAAGTGAGCTACGTAAGTCTTTCCGTCTTCCAAGAAAGAAAGGTCTACTTTCTGTGTGGAAGCGTCGTTATTGGTTATCAGTCCCACGAACCATTCTTCTCCGCTCCGGCGGGCTATCGTGACATTTTTGCCGGGAGCTCCGTCAATAACCTTGCTCTCATCGAACACAGTCTGCAACTCTTCAAACCATTCTATCTCAGGTTCGCCTCCATAAAACGAAGGCTTGTCATACCAAAAGATAGTCTGCAACGGGCTGTAGAATATCAGCGATGCCGCCAATTGATGGGCATGAGTGGTCTTCAGACGCTTATCGTAATAACAAATGGTATAGTCTGCCGCCCCATTAATCATACGAGTAAAAGGCAATATCGTGTTGTGTGTGGCATCAGGAAACTCTTCGTTGCCGTGTATGCCCTCCTGAGTCAGCAAATTGGGGTATGTGCGGCTGAATCCCGACGGACGGAACTCGTCATGAATGTTAATCATCAGCTTGTTCTCAGCGGCATAGCGCACCATATCGTGCAACCACACCGACCAACGGTGGGAAGCATATTGCACGAACCCCGACTTCACGCCTACCACACCCCATTCGTGTAACAAAGGGAATAGCTCGCGCATCTGTTTCTGCAAAGCGTGCTGATTAACATAAAGCCACACGCCTACCCCCTTTTTCTTCCCGTATGCAATGACTTTCGGAAGATTGAGTTTCGATACAACTTTAGTTGCATCGCCGTCAAACGAAGTGCAAGGCATATACCATTGCCAGTCGAACAACATATACGGTATCTTGTGAGCCGCACAGAAGTCGATGGTCTCCATCGCCCCTTTTGTGGTTAAAGTGGTCTCACGCATAATCTTGCCGGGCTTCACCCACGAAGCGTCGGCTATCTCGCACGGCAGATTCAAGTTTTGGATGATGTCGTTGTGTTCCAATAATTCACCCGGCTTATCTGCCACCATAATCACCTTCCACGGTGAAGCAAAATAAGTCACGGCATCTACAGGGCTGTACATCACCGACTCCAACGTGTTCCGCTTCTTCGTAGATGCTGTAAATTTAGTCAGGCACCAATCATCCACATCAGCATCCGTCAAAGCCATCCATTTCCCATCCGGAAGTTCTAACGTCAAAGTACGCTCTACAGGATGTTTGAGCGCATTTACGTCCACATAATCAAAAGGAGCCTGTGCCCATTCTTCTGCCCAAGCCTTGGTACCTTCGGGAAGGGTATATTCCGTCAGGTCGCCCGTCACCTTGTGAAAGATAGCCTGCGGATGTTCGGGGAAGAAATAACGGAACGCCACGCCTTCATCGTAAGCACGCACTTCAATGTTCATTCGATACTTCGAACCGTCTTTCTTCGACAAGTACAACGTACCTGCATTGTAACAGTCACGCACGGTGCTCCGCTCTCCATACAACGGATTCCACACCTCATCATGCTTCCCGTAAAATACCGAATCCACTTCCAAGTTATCCATCCAGCAGTCGGGCTGTTCCAGCTTACGGAATCCCAACGCTTTTTCCCATACACGATTGTCCAGTTCCAGCCCCACACGCGACTGTTCTATCACCTTCTTACCTTTATATGTCACTTCATAATATAAGGTATTCACTCCCGAAGCCGTCCGGGCTGTGTAACACTCCAAACGGTGTGTTCCATCGGGTGACACCACTTCTAATTTCTCAGGCACGGCGGCACATAGTGAAGCGCCTGCCACGCACATCATTATTCCAGCTACAAGATGTTTCATAAATTTCGTCTTTTTACTAAGGAATACGAACAAATAGGTAAATGCACTCAATCGAAATACGATTATTTTTCATCCGAATAAGTTTTCAAGTCCACGTTCCAATACACCACGTAACGCTGGCGATGTACGTCGTAGAGCGGCGAAACTGTCACACCGTCCGCCGTGCAGAATCGCAAAGTACTGTCCGAAATACGCTTCACACTGTTTTCCGGATGTTTTTCATCCCATTTCAACGAAACGGGAAGCCCTTCCGGAATGTGATAATTATAAGTATAATAATCGTTGTATTTCAAAGGGTCTGAATCAGGGGCAGGAGCCTGCATCCCTTCCGTCCCCAGTTCGCCCGCCAGTACAACAGGCCCGTAGAGTAACGTCGCGCGGCTCGAGTCATCAGGCGTAGCCTCCAAAGAGAAATGCATCGGATAAGTAACTTCCACACAATCGCCCTCTCTCCATTCCCTATCAAGCGTAATATATGAGCCAGGCTTCTGACCGACCCTTATCCGCTTGCCGTTTACCTTCACTTCGACCTTTCCGCTCCACAACGGGTAACGCAAAAACAACTTGGCACGGGTCGGACTATCCACGGAAACAATCAATGACGTGATTTCGCTTTCGGGGAAACAGGTTTCCTGACGCAGGGTAATGCCTTTCTCTCTCCAATGTAACACAGAAGGGATGAACAGATTGACAAACACACCTTCTTCGTTATGATAATAGATACCTTCAGCATATTTGGCATGGCTCTCGAAACCGCTCCCCACACAGCACCAGAACGAGCGGTCGGGCGTGCTATACACCTTGTGCGAACCCGAGAGCAAAGGCAGGAAGTAAGCAACCATTCCCGTCGCTGGGTCTTGCTGCCCAAGAATATGGTTGTACAACGCCCGCTCGTAATAGTCCGCCACACGGGGCGAAGCGTCCCAGCAGAACAAGTGACGGCTTAGCTTCAGCATATTATACGTGCAGCAGGTCTCGCCCGTATAGCCCGACAGATGTTTTGAGAATTGCGCAGGGTCGAAATAATGCTCCTTATCGCTGCTGCATCCGGGCGCGAAAGTATGGCGGTCTATCATCGTATTCCAAAAGAACTTGCTGAGCGAACGGCTCTCCTCGCTTCCGTCCAACTCGTAATTACGTGCCTCTGCCAGCACTTTCGGAATGAACGTATTGGTGTGCTTAGTGCCCAGTTCATCGCACCCCTCCTTTAAAGGGTCGATGACCTCATCGTGGTAAAAGAAGCGGGCAAGCCAACGGTAACGCTCGTCTCCCGTCAAGGCATAGAGATTGTAAAACGACTCATTGACGCCCCCGAACTCGTTGCGTATCATCTTGCGACGGGTCTCCTCGGAAAGCGGTTTCAGCTTGGCATATGCCCAGTCGCCCATCCGCTTCACCACGTCCAACGCTTGCCGGTTGTCTGCATATAGGTATTGGTCTATCAGACCCGAAAAGATTTTATGCAGTGTGTACCACGGTGCCCATACACTCGTGCCTCGGATATTCCGGTTTATCAGTTCTTCGGGATAAGCGCTCAAGTATCCGTTTCCATTTGTCTGCTGCACTTCTGCCAGCCCGCTCACCAAGCTGTCGCCTTTCAGGCGGAACACCTCGCTCCCTGTAGCGGCATACATCAATGAATAGGCGGAAAGCAAATGTCCCGTGATGTGCCCACGCAACTCGCAGTCGAGCGACTCCCAACCTCCTAATTTCTTCACCGTCATATAACCTCCTTCACGCCCCGCATAGACTCCCGCCGTCGTACGGAAGCTATGGAGCAACTGATTAACCTCTATCGAGACCATCCAAGCCGAATCGCGCTCCATATTCTCCCTGAAACGGCTGGGCAACAAACGCACATCGCTCAAATCGAAGCACTCCGACGCCATCGGCACACTATTCTCTACCTTAAATTTTCCTTCGAACTGCCCCGGATAAACCGACTGGGCACACACGCCGCCCCATCCTGCGAGGCAAGCCAACATCATTCCTGCAATCTTCTTCATACGTTACTTCATTGTTTTCCTTTATCTACGGAAAAGCCACTGCTTTTACTCAACCGCACATAAAAAGAGGGTGTATCAAAATAGAAATAAGCTTTCATTTTGTCATCCTGAACGGAGTGAAGGATCTCGAATACACAAGCTGATGCACACGAGATTCTTCGCTATGCTCAGAATGACATTACTTTTTGATAGGCAATTTTCA
>CASFRN010000079.1 GCA_949296855.1 uncultured Bacteroides sp.
ATTCGATGGTGGTATAGCCCATCGCTATCAAGTCTTGTTCGGTCGTTTCGCCGACGTTGGGGATTTTTCGGAGTTCGCTCATATTGCAATGTTTTCTGTTGATGTTTGCGAAGATAAAGAAAATCGGGGAGCGGGGCAAGGTTTCTATCTCTTCTTTTATCAAAATGGTAGCATACGGCTATGGATTGGTAGCGGCTGTTTCTTGCGATGCCTGTACCTTTGCACCGGACTAATCAAAGGAGATTTTAATATGGTTTCAAAAGAAAAGATTGAGTTGTTGAGGCAGAAAATAGACGAGGCGGATGCCATCGTGGTGGGCGGAGCGTCGGGAATGTCTGCCGCATCGGGCTTCGTGTTTTATTATCAGGAGGATGATGTGTTCCGCCGTATGGCAGGAAGTCTGGCTAAGAAATACGACCGGCACAATATGTTCGACCTGTTCTATGACCGCCGCCCCTCGCGTGGCGAACAATGGGCGTTGATGCTGCGCGTCATACACTACATATATGAATGCTATACAGGCGAGACTTATACAGACTTGGCGGAACTGCTCAAAGGGAAGGATTACTATATTGCTACGACCAATCAGGACGCGCAATTCTACCGTGTGTTCCCTGCTGACCGCATCACGCGCATACAAGGTGATTGGCGGTACTGGCAGTGCAGCCGTCCGTGCCACGACGAGATATATGACAATAAGGAAAAGGTTTATCGGCTTGTTCGGGAAATCAAGGATGATGCCTTGCCCGATGAACTCATACCCCGTTGCCCGCATTGCGGCAAGGAGTTGGCTCCGTGGGTGCGTGGCTACACTTTTCTTGAAGGCGAATATTACCAACGGGAGATGAAGCGGTATCTCGACTTCCTTCGCGCCAACTCGCGGCGCAAGGTGCTGTTCCTTGAACTTGGTGTGGGGATGATGACCCCGATGTTCATCAAGGAGCCATTTATGAATATGACCTACCAGTTCCCGGATGCGTTCTATGCCACCGTCAATCCGCAACACGCCATTATCCCGAAAGAGATTGCAAGGAAAAGCCTTGCCATTAGCGACGACATCGCCGTTACGCTGAAACAATTGTTGGGCAAATCCACGGCTGGAATGAAAGCATTCGATGCAAAAGAAGCGTTTAACCCGTCAAGAGTATATTGATATGACAGAGATACAGAGAGCCGCCCAAGCCATCAAGGATGCCGATGCCTTGCTCATCGGGGCAAGCAACGGACTGTCCATTGCCGAGGGCTATCACATATTCGCAAATAACGAGATGTTCCGCCGTCAGTTCGGCGACATCCAACAGAAATACGGCATACGCAGTGTCATTGAAGGATGTTTTTATCACTACCCGTGTGAAGCCGACCGCAGGGAATTTCTGCATCGCCTGATACAATATTGGGTAACGGACTACCGTCCCTCACAGGTGATGAAAGACCTGCTTGCCGTAGTTGGCGACAAGGACTACTTCATCCTCACCTCCAATGCCGACACGCATCTGGAATTGTCCGGCTTCGCACCCAGCAAGGTATTCGAGGTGGAAGGCACTTTCGAAGATATGCTGCATAACCGTCCGATGCAAGACAAGAGTCAAGAAGTCAATGCTTTCCTCAATCGTTATCACGGCAAGCGGCTCGCCATTCTCGAACTGGGCATAGGCAGCCGTAACCGCTTGATAAAGTTGCCGCTGATGCAACTGGCGGCACGTGAACCGCAAGCCGTGTATATCACGCTGAATCTCGCGCAAGAACTTTACATTCCCAATGAGCTTACGCATAAATCCATCGGGCTGGCGGGTGATATTGCCGTGACACTTCAAAAGTTAAAGGAGAAATTGGTATGAGGAGTTATCGTAAACATCTTTCAGGAGAAGCAGCTTTCAAGTCGTTTGTCCCGACACCTCTTTCAGAAATACAAGTTATCCATACGGAGGAATTGGATAAGCTGATAATGGAAACGGAAAGCGCGATGCAGCAATTCAATGATGATGCCTCGCAACTTTCCGAGGAACAGATTAAGCAATTGATGCGGCAGGAAGCGGAAAATTCCTGTAAACTGGCATTGGGCGAACAGCCTTTGTCTTTTGGCTTTATACCGGAGGCGGACAATTCGCTGGAAGAAGATACGGACAATCTGCTTAAAGCCACTTCCTACGCCATTGGTGCGATGGAGGAATTGCCGTTGAGTGTCCGTCTGTTGAAAAACGCCCATTACCTGATGTGCAATAGTGAGAGGTACGGAAAGAAATATCCGGGCGAGTTCCGCACATCTCCTGTCTGGATTGGCTGGAAAGGAAACGGACTGAAAGACGCGATGTTTGTTCCGCCCGTGTATGATGATATGATTGAGGCATTTTCCGACCTTGAACGTTACATCAATTATGAAGATTCAGAAAATGTATTTGTACGAGCCGCGTTGATACACTATCAGTTTGAAATGATACATCCCTTCATTGACGGGAATGGCAGAGTTGGACGGCTGCTCAACACATTGTACCTGATGGAGCAGCATGTTCTCAAATGCCCGGTTCTGCAGCTATCCAATGTATTGAAGAAAAGGATTCTTGGATATTATATGGGAATACAGCATGTCAATGAGACGGGAACGTACAATGACTGGCTGCGCTTTTATCTAACGGCGATCAAATCAGCCTGTTCGATGATAGTGATTTAATAGAGGTAGGTGTAGTCATTTCTTTTGGCATATCGGGCTGGGCAGGGTGAATATTTGTATAGAAGCTTCTGATTATCGGGCGTCAGGCAATAGGATTTTCGCCCATTCGGAGACTTCTGTCACATACATTTTCTTTAATTCGCCATTGACCAAGCGGAATTGAAGTTTGGCGTCTTCACCGTCTATGGAATTATCGTACACATAGAGACGGTCTACAATCGGTGTTACGGTCTTGCAATTTTCTATGGACTTTCTTTTCCGACAAGCATTTTTCCCGTAATCCGGCGCAATAGTTTGCGGCTTTCAATACGGCCTCCGGTGAGTTCCAATCACCATACTTATTTTTAGTGACTTCATCTGGATTAATGTATAACGTGCCTTCCGCCCATTCATGATTGCAGGAACTTTTGAGTCACAGATGTCTTGCCGGAGCCATTAAGAGCGGCTATTACAATCATTTCCGGTAAGCGTTTATCTGTGTCCATTACGTATATTTTCTATGTCCTTTGCCCATTTTGCCTGTTTGGTCAAAACGTTTTGCCACATTTGCGTGAAATGCTCCTCTGTCGCCTTTTGGTTGCTTATTCTCGCTTCTTCGGCAACTTCCCTCATGATTTGTTCCAGCATTTCGTCCGTAGGCTCCTGCTCCGGACTGAAGCGGTATGCGTTTAATTCTTTCTCTGACATAATGGAGATATTGGTTAGGTTTGCAAATATACTCATTTCTTTTGGCATATCGGATATGTGTTTTGAATAATTATATTTATGTACGGTATCTAATGAGAATCTGATTGAGGATAGCTTAGTTTTATGGTTTCCGTCCCAAAACCGTACGTTCTTGGTACGGAAACCGTATGTTTTTGGTACGGAAACCGTACGGTTTTGGGACGGAGAACGTAAAAGGGAGTAGACTGATTCAAGGAATGTATATAGATGAAACGGGAAAAGTAAAGCTCTTTGCTTATGAATTGTAACTTGATGAAGAGATTCCCGTTTCGGGGCTATATTTGCATGGGGCTAAAAACAAAAAGAGACGCTTCCTCGCGAGGCGTCTCTTTCAGATTGTTGAGAGTTTATGAAAATATGTTTGTTTATGTGCTGCTTATTGTTGCACCGTTACGGTCATTTCCGGAACAAGGATGAAATCTTTTTTGTTCTTATTCCACTTGTAGTATTCGATAGTTACATCGTTACCTGCGTATGAGTACTTGATACACATGTGGTTGCGCCAATCGTTACGAACAGCATCCCATTTCATCAATGTGCTTTCAACGACTTGTTTATTGTCGTTGTATTTATAGTTATACTTTTCGTAATTGGTCAGGATGCCTTCGTTCATCTTGTAAACGGTTTCCGACATCTTAACGCCATCCACTTCTTCGGTGTTGTAAATCAAGTTCGCTTCCGGATTGCTTGCAGAAATTGTAAGATTAGCTACGAAAATGCAAGCTACAACAAATACACTCTTCAAAAAATTCATTGCTTTCATATCTTTATGTTTTTAAGGATTTACTATCTTTTTGTTCTTAATCACAGTGCAAAGGTAGTGAATATTTTGATGTGTGCTAACTTTTCGGCTAAAATTTTATTCGATTTTAGCAAAATGTCAGCATATAAAGACATGTTAACAATTCCGTCTCATTAGTGCGCTTCCAGCCAATTCTTACCCCAACCACAGTCTGCTTGCAAAGGAACTTTCATTTTGTAAGCACTCTCCATTTCGCTTATCACAATCTGTTGCACTTTCTCCTTTTCTTCGGGCAGGACGCTGAAGTTGAGTTCATCGTGTACTTGAAGAATCATCTTCGAGCGGATTCCCTCTTCGCGGAAGCGGCGGTAGATGCGTACCATTGCCACTTTGATGATGTCGGCGGCACTTCCTTGGATAGGCGCGTTAATGGCGTTGCGCTCGGCATAACCCCGCACCACGGCGTTGCGCGAATTGATGTCGGGCAGATAGCGGCGGCGGCGGAAGATGGTTTCGATATAGCCTTTCTCGCGTGCCTCCTGAATGCTCTTGTCCATGTATTCCTTTACGTGCGGGTAGTTTTCAAAATAGCCGTCTATCAGTTCCTTAGCTTCCTTTCGGTCGATGTTCAAGCGTTCGGCAAGCCCGAAAACCGAGATGCCGTAGATGATGCCGAAGTTAGCGGTTTTGGCTTTGCTTCGTTGCTCGCGAGTCACATCTTCCAATTTCTCCTTGTATATCTTGGCGGCGGTGGCGGCATGGATATCCTGATTTTCGCGGAAAGCTTCTATCATGTGCGGGTCTTGGCTGAGGTGTGCCATGATGCGAAGCTCGATTTGCGAATAATCGGCAGAGAAAAATTCGCAACCTTCATCGGGAATGAATGCTTTACGGATTTCTTTCCCGTCCTCGTTGCGCACGGGGATGTTTTGCAGGTTCGGATTGCTCGAACTAAGCCGTCCCGTGGCGGTTACGGTCTGATTGAACGAAGTATGGATATGTCCGGTCCGCGGGTTGATAAGCTGAGGCAGGGCATCGATATAGGTGCCAAGAAGCTTTTTCAATCCACGGTGCTCCAAAATCTTTTCTACAATTGCGTGCTTCCCTTTCAGGCTCTCCAACACTTCTTCGGAAGTGACATATTGTCCCGTCTTGGTCTTTTTGGGCTTATCTACGATTTTCAAGCGGTCGACCAACACTTCGCCCACTTGCTTGGGAGAGGCGATGTTGAACTCCACACCTGCCAAGCGGTGCACTTCCTCCTCGATTTGTTGCATACGGGCGGTGAAGTGGCGCGAGGTTTCTTTCAAGGCTTCGGTATCGATGCGCACGCCGTTCCGCTCCATGTAAGCCAATACGGGGACAAGGGGCATCTCGATGTCATGGAAAAGGGATTCGGCATCGTTTTGCTTCAATTCCTTTTCCAATACGTTTTTCAACTTCAGGGTGACATCGGCGTCCTCGCACGCGTACCTATATATATTAATGGGGTCGAGGTCGCGCATGTTCTTCTGGTTCTTTCCTTTCGGTCCGATAAGTTCTTCTATCTTGATGGTTTCGTAGTGCAGGTAGATTTCAGCAAGATAATCCATTCCGTGATGCAGCTCGGGCTGGAGCACATAGTGAGCTATCATTGTGTCGAACATCTCGCCTTGTATTTCGACTCCGTAGTTCGCCAAGACCAGCATATCGTATTTGATGTTCTGCCCGACTTTCAAGGTTTCCTTATTTTCGAAGACGGGCTTGAATTTATCAACGATGCGTTGCGCTTCGGTGCGGTCGGCAGGGACGGGGACATAGAAAGCCTGATTTTCGGCATACGAGAAGCTCATTCCTACCAGTTCGGCGCGTATCGGGTCGGTTCCGGTGGTCTCCGTATCTAAACTGAGAATCTTCTGTGTAAGGATATTTTGTAATAATTGGTCTATTTTCTCTTCTGTATCAATTAGTTGATAGTCGTAAGTAAGGTCTTGAAGCTTCGTGAGATTTGAATTTTCGGGAGCTTCCGTACTCTCGGGCGCAAAAAATCCAAAGAGATCGCCTTGAGCAGAGGGTTGGGGAGCGGCGGTTTTCTTATCGGTTCCCAATACACGGTCAAGGAGGCTCCGGAACTCCAAGTCTTCGAATATCCGCTTGAGTTCTTCCTTGTCCGGCTCTTCCCGTTTCAGCCCGTCCATGTCGAGGCTGATAGGGACATCGGTCTTGATTGTGGCAAGGAACTTCGAGAAGAGGATTTGTTCGCGATTGGTTTCTACCTTAGTCTTGATGGCTCCTTTCAACTGGTCGGTATGTTCGAGCAGGCTCTCGATGCTTCCGAATTGGGCAATCAGCTTTTGTGCGGTCTTTTCGCCCACACCCGGACATCCGGGAATATTATCGGCGGTATCGCCCATCAGCCCCAACATATCAATGACCTGAGCCGGAGACTGGATGTCGAACTTGGCTTTCACTTCGGCTATGCCCATCACCTCGAATTCCTTATCCCCGTATTTGGGCCGGTACATAAAGACGTTGTCCGAGACCAGTTGGCCATAGTCTTTATCGGGCGTCATCATATAGGTGGTAATGCCCCTCCGTCCGGCTTCGGTGGCAAGGGTGCCTATAACGTCATCGGCTTCGTATCCACTCACTTCGAGGATAGGGATGCGGTAGGCACGGATGATGTCTTTAATGATAGGCACCGAGAGGCGGATGACTTCGGGAGTCTCTTCGCGCTGGGCTTTGTATTGCTCGTAAGCCTCGTGGCGGAACGTGGGACCTGCGGGGTCGAAAGCGATTCCGATGTGTGTGGGTTGCTCTTTCTTCAGCACATCTTCCAGTGTATTGACGAATCCCATAATGGCGGAAGTATTGAATCCCTTCGAGTTGATGCGGGGATTTTTGATGAAAGCGTAGTACGCCCGGTAAATCAAAGCGTACGCATCCAGTAGAAATAGTTTCTCCATTCGTATAAAAATATTAATGTTTTGAACGTAAAAGTACAAAAAAACGCCGTATTTCGATGTTTTATTATTATTTTTGTGCCCAAATAAATCTCTAAATGGACAAGATAGAAATAATCAAGAGACCGATAGAAAGGGAATTGAGCGAATTTAAGGCGCTTTTCGATGCCGCTTTGACCAGTACCGCCCCGATATTGGGCGATGTGCTGGGCTATATCCGGAAGCGCAACGGGAAGATGATGCGCCCTATGCTGGTACTGTTGATGGCAAAATTATATGGTAAAATCAACCCTGCCACGTTACATTCGGCTTTGTCGTTGGAATTGCTTCATACGGCAAGTCTGGTTCACGATGATGTAGTCGACAAGAGCGACAAACGGCGCGGGCAAGCATCGGTCAATGCGTTGTATGATAACCGCGTGTCGGTATTGGTGGGCGACTATATGCTTGCCACAAGCCTTCGCCATGCAGCTTACACGAAAGAAATTGAGTTGGTCGACTTGGTGGCACGCTTGGGGCAGAACCTTTCAGAAGGCGAAATCGTGCAGTTGGCAAACACGAGCAATACCGAATTCTCCGAAGAGATTTATTTCGATGTCATCCGCAAGAAGACCGCAGCCCTCTTTACGGCAAGTGCCGAGAGCGGTGCGCTTTCCGTTAAGGCTTCGGCGGAAGATGTAGACAATGCCGCTTTGTTCGGCGAAATGATAGGCGTTGCTTTCCAAATAAAGGATGATATCTTTGATTATTTCGAGAACGAGGCATTAGGAAAACCTACGGGAAACGATATGTTAGAAGGCAAACTGACCCTGCCTGCCTTGTACGTTCTCAATGAAAAGGCGGACGAGGAAAAGCGGGAGTTGGCTTTGCGCATCCGCTCGTTGAAAGCCTCGCATGAAGAAATCGCCTCTTTCGTATCGTATGTGAAGCAGGAAGGAGGTATCGAATATGCCGACCGGGTGATGCACGATTACCGAGACAAGGCACTGGCTCTTTTGCCCCAACAAATGGATGAATCGCTCCGAACTTCGTTGACCGCATACGCGGATTATGTGGTAGACCGGAAGAAGTAAGACACTATTTATTATTGAGAAACTATTTTGAATTAATAAGAGGAAAGCGGGAAGAAGTAATATTCTTTGCCGCTTTTTTTGTCAGTTTGAAATTCCAGACTAATCTGATAAAAAACGAGAGACACAGAGGTCTATTTTGTAGATGAATATAAAACTCTGTGTCTCCCGGTTTTTATGTACTGACTTGGTATGCGTTGAAGAGACTATCCTTTATTCATACCAGCGTGGGTCGCCGATTCCGTTCAAGCCTTTCAGCAAAAGTGTGAAATCGTTGTTTGCGGGGTCGGCAAATACTTCTGCAGAACTTGCTTCAGGCGAAGTGACATCCACGTCAAAGTCTTGGCTACTGAATACACCGTCTGTGGTCTTGAACGAGTTGATTACATTAATAGTGCCTTTCGTACGGATGCCTCGTCCTGGAGTAAGTCCGAAGAGCGTATTTTCTACGTTGACATTGGTATTATTGCCATTAGCGTCCACCAAGTAACGGCTGGCGTCATTGGGTGTGTTATAGAAGGTCACTCCATTAAAGTTGACTTCTGCCAAGGCACATTTTCCAGCCTGTATGAAGTTATGCCCTACATTACTGAAAGTAGAATGGGTAACGTTGATAGCTCCGATAGTATAAGCGGCATTGTCTACACGGAATACAGCGTAGCCTCCCGAACCGATGTTGGTCACCATACAGTTGTCGATATTGATTTCGTCAAAGGTTATGGCATCCGAAGCTTGCAAGCGGACAATGCTTCTGTTCATATTGTCTATCATGCAGTTGGTTAAAGTGAAGTCGCCTATGGAAGCGCCGTTTCCTTCATTTATCAGGTACTGACAGCCGTTGTCTGCAATCGTCAAGCCTTCGAAGCGGATGTAACTGTGTGTGCCTCCGATTTCCAAAGATTTCGGGAAGTTGATTGTCGGGCGCTCGCCAGGTAATGCGAAGAAAGTGATTGACATGCCTTCCGGTATAGCCAACGTAGTCTGTTCGCCAGATTCGTCTACACCGTATACGTCTATTACGGCACCGCCCGGAATACCTAAAGTCAAGCTATAGTCGGATACGCTTCCGGCTGCGGCCTGTGCTTGTGCGGCAAGGTCGTCAATCAACGTTTGGTCAATCAGTGTGATGCCTTCTTCTAAAGAAATCTTGATGTCGGCATCCGGCATCGGTGGAGTAGTGGTAGCACCGATTTCACCACGTTTTGTCGTGCCGTTATAGATGACGAACCAATATTCGGTTTGTGCTTCCAATCCGCTGATGGTACATTCGCCTGCAGCCATGTTATCTGCCGTTATCGTGTAAGTCTGAAGGGCTGATTCGCCAGCTTCGAAGGCTTCTTCGGAAGCATAGATGTCGATATGCGTTACTTCGGCTTCAGCCTGCCAAGTCAAGCGTACGGTGCTTTCAGTCAAGTCTGCTGTAGCCACAGAGTTGAAGATTTGTTCTCCTGGAGTTTCAAAAGCATAGTCGTCTATGTATGTCCAGCGCGATTCTTTTTTGTGGTCGGACATTGACTTCATGCGGAAGAAGTACTTTGTTTCGCCTTGCAGTCCGGTGATGGTATAGGGGCTTTCTACGATAGATTTGTCTTCACCCAGTACCACGGAGTGGGAAGTCCCTCCCATTTCGATGTCATCGTAAAGTGAATCGGTGCTGTATTCCATGATGTAGTATTCAGCTTCGGGGATTGCGTTCCAAGTGATTTCTGCACTCGTTGATTGGGCAGTAATCGAGAGGTTTGCCGAAGTCACACTGAATAAGCGGTCATACGATTTGTCCGTATTCCAGTCGTTTCCATCGGTACATGCTGTGCCGAGGAAAGATGCCAGAAGCATGAAAGCTCCTGCGGTTATATAGGTATGTTTTTTCATTGTTTGTTTCATTTAAACGTCGATTAATCTGAATATCCGTATGAATTGTGAAGGTAGCCGTTGGCGGCCGAAATGGTTGTAGACGCAATCGGCATCAGGTAACGGTTCTTTACTTGTACATCGTTTCCTACCAATCCGCTGGAGATGGAAGGGAAGTTGGTCAGCCATTGTGTCTGCTTGGTGTCTTCCCGTTCGGCGCCATAAAATGATTTGTTGTCATCGTAGTCGGTTGTTTCCTTGCCTTCGGGAAGTCCGTACCACGTAATGCTCGACATATCAATCTTGGTTTTCGTATCATCGGTATAATTGAAATATACCTTTTCAGGATAATAATTCGGGTTACTTTCGTCCCACAATTCCGATTCGTATGTATCTTTAAATTCCTGAATCTTTTCAGCCAACAGATTCCAACGGATGAGGTCGAACTTGCGTACGCCTTCTCCGGCAAGTTCCCATGCGTTTTCGTCTACAATGGCATCGAACATGGCTTCTTTTGTACCGGGTATGGCGTTGATGTAAGCTTCGGCTTCGGCCTTATCAGCATCGGCAAACGCACGTGTGTGTACTTGTGCCAATGCTTGGCGTGCCGACATACCAGCATCGCCTGCATAGCTTCCGTCAGGGCCGGCAAGTTCGTTCATCACTTCGGCATACATTAGCAATACTTGCGGATAACGCATCCGTACAACGTTGATGCCAGTCGTCCATTTGGCATTTCCGGTTGCAATAGCGGATTGGCGGATTTGTTCGCTCATTTTGCGTACATCCCATTTGCCTACGTAGATGCCGAAAGGCGTATTGCCCAAAAGGCTTTCTGTAGTTACGCCATTTTCTGCTTTCAGTTGTACTTGAGCGCAAGTGATGTCACGGCGAAGGTCTTTCTTGTCGAAAGAGTAGAAAAAAGGAGCGGTGAGTTTCATCTTACCTGATGAATTCCCTTTCACACCATATTCGGTAGTCGCTCCGTTTACACGTACGCCGATGGTGTATCCCAATTCGCTGCTTACCCCTAATCCCATGGGCATTTCGAATATATTTTCATGATAAGTTTTATCCAGTTCCAATTGGTTCAGCAGATACCATTGGTTTTCTACCGATGGATTTAGACGGTGTGTGCCGTTTGTGATAATGGCAGAAAGATGTTCGAGTGCCAGCTTATACAGTTCGGTACGTTTGGCTGCATCACAGCGTTGTGTAGGATAAGTCGCGTCAGAATAAGAGGCGGTTTCATATCCGTCTTTCGCTTTCTCGCGTATTGCCCATCCGGCACGTGTCAGGGCGATGTTTGCCAGTAAAGCATGTGCATAGCCTTTCGTTACGTGTTCGGTAGTATAGGTTGAAACTTCGTCTGCCCACGGCAAGTATTCGATGGCTTGTTTCAAGTCTGTCATTAGTGTATCCATGATGACATCGCGGTCGGTTTTTCCCAAGTAAGCGTTGCTCAGGTCTGCTTGAGATGACTCCAGTTTCATGGGCACATCGCCAAAGAAACGGATAAGGTCGAAGTAGACCATGGCACGCAGGGTCAGCGCTTCGCCTTTATAGCGTTCCATGGTTTTTTGGTCGGTTCCACCTATTGCCATAAGGGAACTTCCGTCAATGCCTTCCAATGTCAGGTTAGCATCTTCGATAATTTCATACATGGCATCCCATAATTTGGCGATGTTACCCCATGCAGGGCTTGTGTTGTAGTTCATGTTACCGCGTTCGCTGGTTGTATTGGTAGCGTCCGAGCCCAAACCATCTACCAGTTCGCAATCGGTGTTCAGTCCCCAAATAATGGGAATGTATTGAGAGTAGGTTTGGTCTTGTGCCAGTTCGCCATATAGCTTATTGACACGTAAACCTGTGTAATAAGTCGAATTATATACAGATTCGTTATTCAGTTCGGAAGGAGAGGTTTGTTCCAAGAAGTCGGAACATGAAGTCAATCCTGCGACTCCTCCAACCAATGCCATTATTTTGATTATATTTTTCATACTGGATGTCTTTATAAAATTAGAATGTCACATTAATTCCCGCAACAAATGAGCGGCTCTTCGGATAGGCTGCGTAGTCGATACCCGGAGTCATCGGGTTTTTCTTACTGCTGGTGTCCACTTCGGGGTCAGCTCCCGAATAATTGGTGAGGCAATACAGATTATAGCCTGTTACGTAAATACGTACATTCTGCATGAATGCTTTCTTAACCCATGCTTTCGGCAAAGTGTAGCCGATGGTGATGTTGTTGATGCGGAGGAAAGAAGCGTTTTCTACTGCATAGTCGTTCAAGTACATGGCGGTAACGGCAGCCGGGTTATAGATACCTGCATTGCCGTTGATAGCTACCAAACGTGCAGCTACAGCTTCTGCGCCACCGTAATAATCTACAGTTGAGCCGGCGGGTTTACCCAAATTCAAGCCGGTTTCAGGGTCGATCCAAGTATAACGGTTAGCAAGTGCAAAGTCGTTTACCAAGTTGTATCCTTTTGCCGAACCTGCGCAGAAGGAATTAGCCAGTTTGGTACCGTTTACTAATTGATTTCCAATGGTGTAATTGAAGAATAGGTTGAAGTCGAAATTACCGATGTAGCCGTCGAAACCGAAACCTCCATTCACCGGTGCAATGGTATTTCCTAATTTTTGTTTGATGGGGTCTCCGTTTTCATCACATTGGTATTTCAGTCCACCCGGATAAGGCGTACCTCCGGTTAATGTATAGCTTTTGTCATTGAGTCCTTCACGTACTTCCCATTTTGTGCCGTTCAGCACCAATTCACCGTTCGGGTTGTTTACGGGATCGTATGCTGTATAGAATCCATTGGTTTTGTATCCCCAGATTTCTCCTAAGCGTCCGCCTGCTTCTACTCGGTAGTCTTCGTATTTGGCGATGGTGCTCCCCGACCAGTTGCTGCTTTGCCACGGGTTTTCGGTAGCCAGTTCGTCAATGTGGTTACGGTTGTAAGCGATATTGAAGTTAAAGTTCAGTCCCCATTTTTCTTTGTCTGCAATGACAGCGTTCAACATCAATTCCACACCTTTATTCGAAGTCTTTCCGAAATTTTGGTATTGATAACTATATCCCGTGTTCGAAGGAATTTCGGTTTTCATCAACAAGTCTTTGGTTGTATTCCAATATAAGTCTAAAGATCCGGACAGGCGGTTATTAAAGAATCCGAAGTCGATACCCAAGTTACGGGTAATGGTTGTTTCCCATTTTAGTGTCGGATTATAGAGGTTGTCTCCATGTTCCAACATGGTGCCGCGTATTTCGTCGAAGAATGGAGCTTTACCCGAGTTTCCCGATAATGAATAAGTAGTGTACATCAAACCTGAGTTGATGCGGTTATTGCCTGCCGTACCGTAACTTAAACGAAGTTTCAAGTTCGACAACCAGTTTTGGGCAGGCTGCATGAATTTTTCATCCGATATACGCCATGCTACGGCTGCTGAAGGGAATACCCCCCAACGGTTGCCTGCGGCGAACTTGCTTGAGCCGTCGGCACGTACCGTAACGGTCAGCAGATATTTGTCCATCATGGTGTAATTGACACGGCCAAAGAAAGACAGCATGTTGTCTTTTTCTGAAATCGTGGTCTGGGTAGGCAAAGCTGTACCTGACCCCATGTTAGCCAACACTTCATCGATGGTCATCGAAGTAGGGAAGGCAACAGAGGTGTTTTCCAAAGATGTTTCCTGGCTGCTGCTGATTTCATGACCAACCAATACATTCAGTTTATCACGACCGCTAAACAGGTCTTTGTTGTCGTAAGTCAAGGTATTGGCATTACGCCAGTTTTTAGTGATGTCGCGGGTCAGTACGGCTTGCGGTTGTCCGTTGTAGCCTAACTTAGAGTTTTGGACGGCATCGGAAGCCCATACTTGGTCTGTGTTATCGTATTTCCAACCGTAGCCGAATTCGGAACGGAATGTCCAACCTTTAAACGGTTTCCAGTTTAAACCTACGTTGTAGTTCTGGTTGAAGGTGGTTCTTTTCTTATAGGTTGCCAGTAAACGTTCCAATGGATTTTTTTGTGTAGAGGTGTTGTTCTCTTCATCGTCCGAGTTGGAAGTAAGCGGGTCAATAGGACGGAAGCGTGCCGAATTGGCTACAATGGAGTTGGCGGCACTTGATTCATTTGTATCGGCACCTCCACTCAGGCCGTCTACGGTTGCATAACTCATACGAGCATTGAAGTCTAAGGTCATCCATTTGCTCAACTCTGCATTGATTTTGGCATTGATGTTGTCTTTATTGAAACCTGAACCTAACATAATGCTCTTTTCATCGTTATGTGCATAGCTGACATTGTATTTAACTTGTTTGCTTCCTCCGCTTACGTTGACGTTATATTGGGTTTGGTTTCCGGTACGTCCGAATATCTCATCTTGATAGTCGTAACCGTCTACCGAACGCCAGATGTCCATGTCATTGTAGTTGCCATAGTCAGTTGAACCGAGTTCGTATTGGTAAGCCACATAATCGTATGGGCTCATGACTTTTACTTGTTTAGTTACCTGCTTAAAACCATAAGATGCGCCGAAGTCGACTTGCGTCTTGCCTTCTGTTCCGCTCTTAGTCGTGACAATGATGACACCATTGGCACCACGTGCACCATAGATAGCTGTAGAAGATGCGTCTTTCAATACATCGATGCTTTGAATTTCGGTGGGGGCAATGTCACTGATACTCGATACAGGGAAACCGTCAACGATGTATAAGGGGGAGTTGTCTTGCGACAATGAGCCTCCACCACGTACACGGATTTTCACTTCTGCGTCAGGTGAGCCTTCGGTCATTGTAATATTGACACCGGCAAGTTTACCGGTCAGTGCTTCTGTTGCGCTTGATACAGGAACGGCTGCGATGTCTTCCGCGCTTACTGATGCGACAGAACCGGTAAGGTCACGTTTGTTTACTGTGCCATAACCGATAACGACAACTTCGTCCAGCATCTCCGTGTCTTCGTCCATTGTCACGTTTAGCTGTGTCTGTCCATCGTATTTCACTTCTTTGTTTTTATACCCAATGTAGGTAAACATAATGACATCCGACTTCTTGACTCCTGAGAGGATGAAGTCGCCGTCTAATCCGGTGACAGTACCGTTTGTGGTACCTTTTACTACTACGCTGACGCCAATCATCGGTTCGCCCGTGGCATCTTTCACGATGCCTTGTACTTGCACGCCTTGTGCAAAAGAAACAAGGCAAAGCATACTCAGCACGAGTAGCGCGGTTGCGCTTTTTAATTGTTGTAGGTAATGCATAAAAAAGATGTGTTTAAATAGTAATTTACATTTTTTCAAGTTGCAAATATCTATTAAAACACACCTTTTTGTGTGTACTTTCTGACTTTTAGCTTATAAAAATTGTTATAAATAGGTTGTTTTTGTTCTTTTATGGATTGATATTTTAGTTACTGCACCACCTTCACCCCTGTAGCATTCACGCTCTTGATATTTTCTGCCGCATGGTCGGGGCGGGGAGTGTCCCATTCTACGGTGCAGGCTTTCACCTGGATGTCGGAAGCGGTATGCACGAAGAAGCCGTAGGTGTTGCCGCGCAGGAAGCCTTCGCCGTCACACGGACGCTTGTCGTAGATGCCGCCCTCGTAGGCGGTCTTTTTTTGCAGCGTAAGCGACACTTGGTCGAAATAGATACGGTTGACCTTTTCGGGCGTGTCGCCGCCTACAAAGACGCCATTTTCGCTCGTACAGCGGATATTGTGGAAGTAGATATGGCTCACTTCGCCGCATGCGCCTTTCGTCGCACCTTTCGGGAAACGCCAGCCTGCATCTTTGTGGTTGCCTACGGCGCGGGGGTAGGAGGTGACGTAAATGGCTTCCGACTTGCCCCACCACACGTCTGAGAAGAACTTGCAGTCTACTATCATGTTCGAGAATGTGACGTTGGTCACCGTGCCCTCGTCGCGGTTCTGGATGCCGATGCCCCGGTTGCTGTCCTTGATGATGCAGTTGGTAAACAAGACGTTGTTGATGCTGTCCATGTTTTCCGAACCGATTTTAATGGCGCACGAGCGCGAGGTCATCGTACAGTTGCTCACCACCACATCCTCGCACGAGCCATATTGCTCGAACTCGCGGCGGTTCTTCAGGCAAATGCAGTCGTCGCCCGACTCGATGAAGCAGTTCGAGATGCGCACGTCTTTCGAGTGGTCTACGTCGATGCCGTCTCCGTTGCGTATCTTCAGGTTGTTCAGGATGCTGATGCCGTCTATCGAAGCATCGCGGCAGCCGATGAGGTGGACGGTCCAGTAAGCACTGTTGCGGATAGTAATGTCGCGGATGACTAACTTCTCGATGTTGGTCAGCGTTAGGACGTGCGGGCGTGGGTCGAAGTCGGTCACGGGTTTCAGTTCGTACGAGTCCTCCAATTCCTTGCCCATAAACGATACACCGTTTCCGTCGATGGTCCCCGTTCCGGTGATAGAGACGTTCTTCAGGTCTTTGCCGCTTATCCACATCATCCCTTCGCCCCGGTTTTCGCCGAATGCGCTTTCAGTATAGACGCTCTCGTCAGGGTTTGCCAACAGGCAAGAATTAGGCTCTAAATGCAGGTCGACATACGAAGCGAGCCGGAAGGGGCTGCACAGGAAGGTATGTCCGGCAGGGACGAGCACCGTTCCGCCTCCCGCCTCGGAGCAAGTGTTGATAGCGCGTTGCAGGGCAGGGGAGTCATCGGTCGTCCCGTCACCTTTAGCGCCGAAGTCCATGATGTTATACACGTTGGTTTGCTTCGTCTGGCACGAGCCGAGCAGGCAGATGCCGAGCAAGAAGAGCAGCAGCTTGTTTGTCTTGATGAATCCAGTCATATTAAAATTGGTTTTTAGGTTAATAATTCGATAATAAATCACTACAAAAATGCGCGGCGACCCCTCGCCGGAGACCTTCGGACACTCGGAAAATGCGCGGCGGGGGTCTAAAATGGACTTTCCGAGTGTCGGAAAGTGCGCGACGGGGGTCTAAAATCCATTTTCCGGGTGTCGGAAAGTGTGCGGCGAGGGTCTAAAATCCATTTTCCGAGTGTCGGAAAGTGTGCGGCGGGGGTCTAAAACTCATTTTCCGGGTGTCGGAAGGTGGTTTTTAGACCTCTAAATTGCATTTTCCACCTTTCAGAAGGTCCTCGGCGGGCAGTCTTCGGGCTTGTTTCCCCAGTCGGGATTCGGCTCTGGGCCCATTTCGAACTCCATCGTGCCTCCCCGAAGGATGTCTTCGTGGGCGATGTAGTTCTTCGTATAGGGTTTGCCATTGAGGGTGACGCGCTGGATGTAGATGTTCTCTGCCGAGGCTTCCGGTGCAAGGAGGCGGAAGGTCTTGCCGCCCTCCAACACTAACACGGCTTCGCGGAACGAAGGGCTTGCCAAGGCGTAATAAGGCGTGCCGGGGCAGACGGGATAGAAGCCGAGGGCGGCGAAGACGTACCACGCCGACATCTGCCCGGCATCGTCGTTGCCCGACAAGCCGCCGGGAGCGTCGAGGTATTCGGTCTCCAAGACGTGGCGCACTGCCCGCTGGGTCTTCCACGGCTGTCCGGCGTAGTTGAACATAAACGCCACTTGGTGGCAAGGCTCGTTGCCGTGCCAGTAACGGTGCTGGCTGAACATCGAGTCGAGCTTGGCGATGTAGCGTTCCTGCCCGCCCATGCACTCCATCAGCCCGTAAGGGTCGTGAGGGACGTACCACGTGTAGTGGCAGGGGGCGCCTTCGGTGATGAACGCGGCAAAACCGAAAGCGTTGTCTTCGCCGAGGAAGGTGCCGTCGGCATGCCGTCCTTGCGCATATCCGGTGCGCGGGTCGATGACGTTGCGGTAGTTCTGCGCGCGGCGCATCAGGGCGTCATAATCTTCGGTCTTGCCCAACTGTTTTGCTACTTGGGCGAGGACGAAATCATCGTAAGCATACTCCAACGTGCGCGACACTTGTTCGCGGGTATGGAAGGCGTCGGGCACGCTGTCCTCTAACGGGATGTAACCATACCGGAGGTACGACTGCAAGGCGCGCCGGCCCATTCCGTTGACATATTCTTCGCGCGTGACGGGGCTTTCGAAGGCATTGCGGCGCATTCCCTCGTAGGCTTTCTGCACATCGAAATTGCGGACGCCTTTCGCGCAGGCGTCTCCAAGGGCGGCAATGCAGTGGTCGCCTATCATCGCTGCCGTATAGCTGTTCCAGCAAGGGAAGATGGGCAGCCAGCCGCCTTGCTCGTACTTGAGCACGAGCGACTGCATCATCTGTCCGCCTTGGGTGGGACGGAGGAGGTTGACGAGCGGATGCAGGGCGCGGTAGGTGTCCCACATGCTGAAGTCCTCGTAGTAGGTTTCGCCCTCGGCTAACTGGCGGACAGGCTCGCCCGTGGCAAAGGAGGGGTAGCGTCCGTCCGTGTCGTTGAACGTGCGGGGCAGGAACGAGGCGCGGTACATTGCCCCGTAGAACTTCCGCCGTGCCGTCTCGTCGTCGGTCTTTATCTGGATGCTTGCCAAGTGTTTCTCCCAAATGCCGGTCAGTTCCCGACGGGTCTGGTCGAAGTCCCAGTGCGGGATTTCCGCTTGGAGGTTTCCGATAGCTCCTTCCCGTCCGGTAAACGAGGAAGCGGCTTTCACCAACACTTCTTCATCTGCCTTCACCCGGAAGCGAACGTACAGCCCGATGCCTTGTCCCGACCGGATGCTTGTCTGCCCCTCGAACAGGCTGTCTCCGCGGAAGGTGCCGAATCCGGCAAGATGCTTTTGGTATTCCACAACGAAGTGCCCGCTATAGCCCGCCGGTTCGCCCCAGCCTTGGTAGATGCGGTGCACGGGATTATTGCCATAGATGCGGCGGTTCACCGTATCCAGTTCGATATATCCTTCGCCCTCGTCGCTGTTCGGGTTGACCACGAGCCAGGCATCGCCTTCATCCTCGTAAGTGAAGCGGAAGATAGCGGAGCGGGAGCGGGCGGTCATTTCCGCCGTCAGATGTTCGTCGGGAAGCGATACGGCATAGTAAGCGGGAGTGGCTTCTTCGGCGTCATGCGAGAAGCGGGTAGCCCTCCGTTCGGGCATACAGCGCAACGTTCCGGCGAGGGGCATCAGGGTTATCGAGCCATAGTCCTGCGTACAGCCTCCCACAATCCAGTGCGAGTTGCGGAAGCCCTGCATCAGCGAGTCGCGGTAGTAATAAGGGGCGATGCACTTCTGTTCGGTGTCCTGCGTCTGCGGCGTCCAGAAGTTCATTCCGTTCGGTTCCAATACGGCAGGCAGGGTTTGTCCGTATTCCTCGGTATGTTTGCCGAACATGCCTGCGGTTTGTGTGGTGCTGGCAGCCGTTCCCGTTCGGGTGTCGATGCAGCTCAGGCTGTCCGGGATAGTCGAGGATGTGCATGACGGTAGCAGTGCTGTCAGCGGCAGTAGTGCCCAAAGGCTCTTGAGGTTGAATCGTCTTTTCATGGTTCTTTTGTTTTTTAGGAGTTAAAGAAGTTAGAAGGAGTTACCGCTCGCTTGGCGGGCTTAGGAGTTAAAAGCCAATAACCTTGTTATGCCTTACATTAGCAAAGGTATTGTCCTTTAACTCCTAACGGAGCGAAGCGAAGTGATAACTCCTTTACCTTCTTTACCTCCTTTATATCTTAATGTATATCTTCTTCTTGTAAAGCGGATAGCCGATGGCTCCCATCACCCCGACAAAGAGGAGCGAATAGACGGCGGAAGCGAGGTAAGGGTTGCTGATGACGCTGTGGATGCCTCCGTAGAGGACCGGTTTCCATTCGGTTACGTTAAGCACTACGGCTGTCAGTTCGCTCAGCACATAAAGGAAGAGCGGATTTACGCCAAAGACTTCGAAGAAGCGGCACCAGTGTTTCCGTCCCTTCGCATCGATGAAGTAGAGTAGGGCAGCCTGAAGCATTGCCGCCAGTCCGCAAGTGACAAGGGCATAGCTGGGCGACCATACGCGCTTGTTCAGCGGCAGCCATTCGACCAATAAGAATCCTATGGCAGCCAACAGGAAGCCTGCCACGAAGAGTTTGATGATTTTCTGGTTCAGGTCTTTGGTCTCCATAATGAGCCGTCCGCAGAGGAAGCCGATAATCGTATGGGCTATGGCGGACAAGGTGCTGGTCAGTCCTTCGGGGTCGACGGGGCTTTTATGGTAGAGATGTTCGTAACCTAATACATTCGTGTCCCAAACGGCGAGGATGTTCACCCCTGCATCTTGCGCATATCCGTTGCCGAAATGCAATAGGAAGGCATAACCCAAGAGCAGGAATCCCGCTATCCATGCCAACCCTTTGGGGCGAACGTAAAGGGCGAGCAACGAGACAATGCCGTAGCAGAGGGCAATGCGTGGCAGTACGCCCAAGATGCGGATATGGGCAAAGGGGAAGAAGTCTCCCTCGCAAGCGAACTCGAACCAATAGATGCCCCAGCCTATGAGAAAGATAAGTACGGTGCGGCGCACTATTTTCCGGATAACTGCCGCCGAGGGTTGGAACTGGAACTTGCGTAAGGCGATGTAGGTGGATATACCCATGATAAAAAGGAAGAACGGAAACACTAAATCGCAGGGAGTCAGCCCGTTCCATACGGAGTGCTGCAAGGAGTCATACGAATATTTCCCTCCGGCGTTGTTTACTACAATCATCCCGAAGACGGTGATGCCTCGCAGCACATCAAGTGAAAGTAAGCGTTGTTTCATAAGGAAGTGTTTTTGGAATTAAATAAACGCAGAGACGCAAAAGCGCAAAGTTTTTAATTGAGAGAAAGCAAAGAACGCAAAAGGCAAATAATATCTCTGTGTTCTTTGCCTTCTCAAAAAACAATTCTCTGCGTCTTTGCGTCTCTGCGTTTGAATTGGTTAGTCAACAGGAATCAGCGACATTACTTCGCGTGCCGTGTCGATGCAATCGCCTTCCGCTTCGGTCTTATACGGATTGTGTTGCAAAGTCCACGGTTCTTCCATTGCGTACCAATCGATTTCTTGCATCTCACCTCCGTCTAATACGCCTTGGAGCATCTTCCACCATGCTTCCCAACGCTTGTAGTAGAAGTCTTTCAAGATGCCGTTCCATTCTTTATGAGCATAGTCACGCAATCCGCCTTCATCGGCGCAAGTACGGTTGCCCCATGTGGTGATTTGTACACGGGCATTCCATTCATAGAGGTCTTTTTCTTCGGGCGTATTGCCTAAACTGCGGGCTTGGTTAATCCATCTGCCTACACGGAATTCGCTGCGGGTGGCAAGCAGGCGGTCTTGTGCCAGCAACAGGTCGAGGAACTCTTTTGAATGGCGGGCATAGCTGCGCTTGTCTAAGCTCTTGAAGTCGGCTATCGCCTGATTGTAGACAATGCGTCCACGGTCGGAGAGAGCTTGACGGACGATGTCCACCAAGTCGTATTCAAAGTTATTGTTGCCGCGGTATTTGTCCGCCACTTCCAACATCAGGCGTGCGGCGTCTTCGGTAGAGGTCGGATCGTAGTAGTTTTCCATCTTCGACCAGCTTGAAACTTGGAAATTGTTCATGCTGGGACGTCCGCAGAAAATGGATTCGTGAGGTCCTTGCTGGTTGTTTCCGAAGGGGCAATTGTAGATGCCGTTGGCAAGGATTTCCCATGCTTGTTCTATCTTTTCATCTTTTACTCCATAACGTGCGGCGAGGTATTCTTTCAGCCATGCTTCTTTGGTTATCTTTTCGGGACGCCACGGCAGTTCGCACATCAATTCGAACATCATCGGATTGTTCTCGCTTCCTTCCATGGTCAGACCGATGCCTTTCAGGTGTTTGGCAAGCGGATTGTTTTTCGTTAAGTAGAAGTTATTCAGCAGTTGGTCCAAGCGTCCGTGCAGGCCTACATTACCGCCGAAGTTCTCCAACATACAGAACAGCCAGTCGTGTTGTTCATATCCTTTGTCGCGTTTCCAAATGGAAGGGATGCCCCACATCGGGCGGCATTCGCTGAAGAGGTCGAGGATAAGCAAGTCGCCGTTCTTCATATTCTTGATCATTTCAGGGCGAGGGTTTTCCGTCCATCCTTGGATAACCCATACGGCTTTCGGGTTTGCTTTACGCATAGCATTCAGTACAGCTTTGCCCGCTGCATCGAAGTCCACGTCCTCAGCGTTTTCCAATTCATGGAAAGGGTCCATTGAATAATAGTCGGCTTTGCCGAAGAGTTTTTCTAATTCTTTGTAATATAAAGCGGCTATTTCGGCGAAGCGGGAGTCGGTAGGCATCAGGAATGCCGGGCGGGTGAATCCGTTCCATAAAGCGGGTTCTGTTACGTTTAGTCCTAATTTCTTATTGGCATCGTGAGGCACCATGCCCGAATAACCCGGCAATACAGGTTTAATGCCGTATTCACGCATCCGTTTCAAGATTTTCTTCTGCAAGGCTTCTTGCTGTTCGTACCAACTGTCAGGGTTCGGTCCGCCCCAGCCTTCCAAGTTATTCATTGCCCACCAAGCGAGGAAAGCCGGACCGGCAATGAAGCGGTTGATTTCATCTTTGGTATAGCCTAATTGAAGGAGCATGTTACGCCATACGCACTCTTGCCCTACTGCGGCAAGCGGCAGGTTGATACCATGCAATGCCATCCAGTCGATTTCTTTTTCCCAGCGTGCCCAGTCCCAAAATGCCATCGTATAAGAATACGTGCAATAGTTGAAATCATAACGCAAGCCGAGGTTGGTTTCGTGCCGTTCGGGGTGGGGAACTTTGGGAAGTGCTTCCGGTAGGTCTGCCTGCATATTGTTCCAGGTAAGTTGGATGCCTGCATAGTATTTCAGGTACCAATTCAGTCCCGTTGCGATATTGACGTATGTATTTCCGCGTACCACCACTTTGTCTCCTTTTTGGTCAAGTTCGAAGAAATCTTTGTCTGCATTTTTTTGAAGTTGGATAACGAATTTCTTAGATGCTCCAGGGTCGATTCGCTCCAGCAAATCTTTGATAGGGTTCGCGAACAGTGTAAAAGGCAATAAGCTGAATAAGCTTGCCAGTAGAAAGTTTTTAGTGCTCATATTTTATTAGGATTGGTTAGGTTTTTACAAATATAGGAAATATAAGTGAGAACAAAAGGCTATAAATAAATCATTCTGCATGCATAATGACGCAAAATGATTTATTTATTTTCGGTTTATGTATTAGAAGAATTTCGTCTCTTCTCCTAAAATATCTGAGAGGAGCAGATTGGCAAGACGGCTTGTCCCGATACGGAACAATTCATTTGTGAGCCATTCTTTTCCTAACAGTTCTTTTACGATGGTGTAGTAATTTATAGCATCTTCTACAGTATTGATGCCTCCTGCAGGTTTGAAACCTATTTTGCGTCCCGTTTCTAAAAAGTATTCTTTAATAGCTTGGCACATCACATAGGCGGCTTCGGGCGTAGCTGCAGGTTTTTCCTTACCGGTGGAAGTCTTAATGAAGTCGGCTCCCGAATACATGGCGAGGATGGATGCTTTCTTGATGTTTGCTGCAGTGCCTAAAGCACCTGTCTCCAAAATCACTTTCAGATGCTTGTCACCGCATACGTCTTTCAGTTCTTGAATTTCGTCGCACATGCCTTCGTAGTCTCCCGAAAGGAATTTGCCTACCGAGATTACGATGTCGATTTCATCGGCTCCGGCGTGGAGTGCCATGGCGGTCTCGGCGATCTTTACTTCGGTGAATGTTTGCGAAGAGGGGAATCCTCCCGATACGCAGGCTATCTTTACACGGTCGGCTTCCAACGTATCGTGTACAATTTCCGCCATATTAGGATAGACACAAATGGCAGCTACGTTTTTCAAGTCGGGATGTTCGTCATCGAATGCATTGACCCGTTCGGTGAATTTCATAACGCTTTCTTCGCTATCGGTGCATTTCAGGGTCGTAAGGTCGATGCAATTGAAGAGGAATTTCTTCACTTCGGGCGTGTTGTTTTCTGCAGCATATTTGTCAAGGAGGTGCTTGGTCTTTTCCGCAATCTCATCGTCTTTCAATGCGGTATTGTATTTCCCTAATGCCATATCGTATTTGCTGGGTTGGCTCAGGTTTTCTTTGTCTTCCATTTCCATGTTTTGGAAGAGCTCGCTTTCAAATTCTTCGTGGTTGCTCATATCGTTTTCAGTTTAGGATTGTTTTGATGTCTTTCTTTGTCGCGGGTAGTTTTCTTCTCTAAGTTCTTTTGGAAAGCTTCGGTCAGGTTTACGCCCGTTTGGTTAGCGAGGCAGAGCAGTACCCAAAGTACATCTGCCATTTCATCGCCTAAGTCGTGTTTCTCGCCCGGCTTGAACGATTGGTCGCCGTAGGTACGTGCCATGATGCGTGCCAGTTCGCCTACTTCTTCGGTCAGGACCGCCATGTTGGTCAGTTCGCTGAAGTAGCGTACGCCGTATGTCTTTATCCAGCGGTCTACGGTTTGTTGTGCTTCTTCGAGGGTCATGGTGCTCATTCTTTATTTTTCGTGTCCATACAAATCGTTACGGGACCGTTGTTTAATAACTCCACTTTCATATCAGCTCCGAACTCGCCGGTGCCTACTTGTTTCCCTAAGGCAATACTTAGTTCATTACAAAAGTATTCGTAAAGCGGAATAGCGGTTTCGTGTTTTGCCGCGCGGATATACGAGGGACGGTTTCCCTTTTTGGTGGATGCCATCAGGGTAAATTGGCTTATCACTAAAATCTCTCCGTCCGCATCCAAGATGGATTTGTTCATCACGCCGTTCTCGTCATCGAATACGCGCAGGTTGACTATCTTCTTGCAGAGCCAGTCCGCGTCTTCTTGGGTATCGGCTTCCTCAATCCCCAACAGGACCAAGAAGCCTTCTTTAATTGCCGATTTGCACACGCCGTCGATTGTGACAGAAGCGTGGCTTACTCGTTGGATTACTGTTCTCATTTCGGTTTATGTTTTCGCAAAGGTATATAAAAAAACAGTTTTTTTACGCCCGGTAAATAAGAAAGTCAAGACCTCGACTATCTTTGTGGTAAAAACGAGGTCACAGGTTTTTCCTGTCCTCATATGTCCAACGGGCTTGGTGTCCCAATAAAAAAAT
>CASFRN010000080.1 GCA_949296855.1 uncultured Bacteroides sp.
CGAAGGGTATCAACATCATGGAGTTTTGCAAGCAATTCAACGCCAGAACCCAGGACAAGGCAGGTAAGGTATTGCCTGTTATCATTACCTACTACACGGACAAGTCGTTCGACTTTGTAATCAAAACTCCTCCTGTGGCTATTCAGTTGCTCGAGGCAGCGAAGATTAAGAGTGGTTCTGCTGAACCGAATCGCAAGAAAGTTGCTGAACTGACTTGGGATCAGGTTCGTGCTATCGCTCAAGATAAGTTGGTTGACTTGAACTGCTTTACTATTGAAGCTGCCATGTCAATGGTGGCGGGTACAGCTAGAAGTATGGGTATCACCGTAAAGGGTGACTTCCCGGGTAAATAACTAATAAACTTCAATTAATAATGGGTAAACTGACAAAAAATCAAAAGTTGGCTGCAGAAAAAATTGAAGCAGGGAAAGCATACTCACTGAAAGAAGCCGCGGAACTGGTAAAGGAAATTACTTATACTAAGTTTGACGCTTCAATAGATATCGACGTACGTTTAGGTGTGGATCCCCGTAAGGCTAACCAAATGGTGAGAGGTGTCGTATCTCTTCCTCATGGTACAGGTAAGCAGGTTCGTGTGCTTGTTTTGTGTACGCCGGATGCTGAAGCTGCTGCAAAAGAAGCTGGTGCTGACTATGTTGGTCTTGATGAATATATTGAGAAGATCAAAGGTGGATGGACTGATGTGGATGTAATCATCACAATGCCGTCTATTATGGGTAAAATCGGTGCTCTCGGTCGTGTGCTAGGTCCTCGTGGATTGATGCCAAATCCGAAGAGTGGTACTGTGACTATGGATGTAGCTAAAGCTGTGAAAGAGGTTAAACAAGGTAAGATAGACTTTAAGGTAGATAAGAACGGTATCGTTCATACTTCTGTCGGTAAAGTATCTTTTACACCTGACCAGATTCGCGATAATGCGAAGGAATTCATCGCAACTATTATCAAATTGAAACCATCTGCGGCTAAGGGTACTTATATTAAGAGTATTTATCTTTCAAGTACTATGAGTAAGGGTATTAAAATCGACCCGAAATCAGTAGACGAAATCTAATTTATAAGGAGGAATCATGAGAAAGGAAGATAAAGGTATAATTATAGGTCAGCTAGCCGATACCGTTAAGCAATATGGACATTTCTATTTAGTGGACACAACTGCTATGGATGCTGCCGCTACAAGCGACTTGCGTAGAAAATGTTTTAAGGCCGGTATCAAAATGGTTGTGGTGAAGAACTCTTTGCTTCACAAAGCTTTGCTGAGCTTGGATGTTGATTATTCACCGTTATTCGGTGCTTTGAAGGGGACTACTTCGGTATTGTTTAGCGAAGTTGCTAATGCTCCTGCTAAGTTGCTGAAGGAATATAAAGACGGTGTTCCTACTCTGAAAGCTGCGTATGCGGAAGAAGGTTTCTATGTAGGAGCTGACCAATTGGAAGCTCTGGCTACTATCAAGAGCAAGAACGAAGTCATTGCAGATATCATTGCTTTGTTGCAATCGCCTGCGAAGAATGTTATCTCTGCTCTTCAATCAGGTGGCAACACCATTCACGGCGTTCTTCAGACGCTTGCGGAACGTCCCGAATAAACACATTAATATTTTTCAATTAGTAACAAACAATTAAATTTCATACAAAAATGGCAGATTTGAAAGCTTTTGCAGAACAATTAGTTAACTTGACAGTAAAAGAAGTTAATGAACTTGCAACTATCCTTAAAGAAGAATATGGTATTGAACCTGCTGCAGCTGCTGTAGCCGTTGCTGCTGGTCCTGCTGCTGGCGCTGCTGCTGCTGCGGTAGAAGAAAAGACTTCCTTTGATGTAGTATTGAAGAGCGCAGGCGCTGCTAAATTGCAGGTTGTTAAAGCAGTGAAAGAAGCTTGTGGTCTTGGCTTGAAGGAAGCAAAAGACTTGGTTGACGGTGCTCCTAGTACAGTGAAAGAAGGTTTGGCTAAAGACGAAGCTGAATCATTGAAGAAAACTTTGGAAGCTGCTGGGGCTGAAGTTGAACTCAAATAATATTGGCCTGTTTTACAGGTATTCCGGTTAAGAATCCTCTTACGGGGATTCTTAACCTTTTTGCGTCTACACAGGTTTTTACTCCTGATATTAATTTTTTAACTCCATACAGATGTCTTCAAATACAAGTAACCAACGAATTAATTTTGCTTCGATTAAGAATCCGATGAAGTATCCGGATTTCTTGGAAGTGCAGTTGAAGTCATTTCAAGACTTTTTGCAATTGAATACGCCGCCCGAAAAGCGTAAGAACGACGGTTTGTATAAGGTCTTTGCCGAAAATTTCCCTATTGCGGATACCCGTAATAATTTTGTGCTAGAGTTTCTTGACTATTACATCGATCCGCCTCATTATTCTATTGATGAATGTTTGGAGCGCGGATTGACTTATAGTGTTCCTTTGAAAGCCAAACTGAAACTTTATTGTACGGATCCTGATCATGAAGATTTCGATACCGTCATTCAGGATGTATTCTTGGGTCCGATTCCTTATATGACTCCGAAGGGTACGTTTGTCATAAATGGAGCAGAACGTGTTGTCGTATCTCAGTTGCACCGTTCTCCAGGTGTGTTCTTCGGCCAAAGCATCCACGCGAATGGTACGAAGTTGTATTCAGCCCGTATCATTCCGTTCAAAGGTTCATGGATTGAATTTGCTACGGATATTAATAATGTCATGTACGCTTACATTGACCGTAAGAAGAAACTGCCTGTAACTACGTTGTTGCGCGCTGTCGGTTTTGAGAACGATAAGGATATTCTTGAAATCTTTAATTTGGCTGAAGACGTAAAGGTAAACAAGGCTAATTTGAAGAAGATTATCGGGCGTAAGTTGGCTGCCCGTGTCTTGAAGACGTGGACAGAAGACTTCGTAGACGAAGACACTGGTGAGGTTGTATCTATTGAGCGTAATGAAGTCGTTATCGACCGTGAAACGATTATCGAACCTGAACACATTGATTTGATTTTGGAATCGGGTGTCCAGAACATCCTTGTTCATAACGAAGAAGCTAATACTTCCGATTATTCAATTATCTTCAATACGTTGCAGAAGGATCCGAGTAACTCGGAAAAGGAAGCTGTATTATACATTTATCGTCAGTTGCGTAATGCGGATCCTGCTGACGATGCCAGCGCGCGTGAAGTCATCAATAATTTGTTCTTCTCGGAAAAACGTTATGATTTGGGTGAAGTCGGCCGTTATCGTATCAACAAGAAGTTGAATTTGGATACGCCGATGGATGTCAAGGTATTGACAAAGCAAGATATTATCGAGATTATCAAGTATCTGATTGAATTGATAAACTCGAAGGCTGATGTGGATGATATCGACCACTTGAGCAATCGCCGTGTCCGCACAGTGGGTGAACAGTTGTCCAATCAGTTTGCTATCGGTTTGGCGCGTATGTCTCGTACGATTCGTGAGCGGATGAATGTGCGTGACAATGAAGTATTTACTCCGATTGATTTGATTAATGCGAAAACCATTTCGTCTGTGATTAATTCATTCTTCGGTACGAATGCGTTGTCACAGTTCATGGATCAAACCAACCCGTTGGCTGAAATTACGCATAAACGCCGTTTGTCTGCGTTGGGTCCTGGTGGTTTGTCGCGTGACCGTGCCGGGTTCGAAGTGCGTGACGTACACTATACCCATTATGGCCGTTTGTGTCCGATTGAAACTCCTGAAGGCCCGAATATCGGTTTGATTTCTTCTCTTTGCGTGTATGCGAAGATTAATGATTTAGGATTTATTGTGACTCCTTACCGTAAAGTGAAAGAGGGGAAAGTTGACTTGTCTGCGGAAGGCATTGAATATCTTTCTGCCGAAGAAGAAGAAGACAAGATTATCGCACAGGGAAATGCGCCATTGAACGATGACGGTACATTTATCCGCGATAAAGTAAAGGCTCGCCGGGATGCGGATTATCCTGTGGTAACTCCTGATCAGGTAGAGTTGATGGACGTATCTCCTCAGCAGATTGCTTCAATTGCGGCTTCGTTGATTCCGTTCTTGGAACATGATGACGCGAACCGTGCGTTGATGGGGTCGAACATGATGCGCCAGGCTGTACCTTTGTTACGTACGGAAGCTCCGATTGTCGGGACGGGTATTGAAAAGCAATTGTGCGAAGACTCTCGTACGCAGATTGCTGCAGAAGGAGACGGTGTTGTTGAGTTTGTTGATGCGACGACCATCCGCGTGTTGTATGACCGTACAGAAGATGAAGAGTTTGTAAGCTTTGAGCCTGCGTTGAAGGAATACCGTATTCCGAAATTCCGTAAGACTAACCAGAGCATGACGATTGACTTGCGTCCGATTTGTAACAAAGGTCAGCGTGTAAAGAAGGGCGATATCTTGACGGAAGGTTATTCTACAGCAAACGGTGAATTGGCTTTGGGTAAAAACCTGTTGGTGGCTTATATGCCGTGGAAGGGATATAACTATGAGGATGCTATTGTCTTGAATGAACGCATGGTGCGCGAGGATATCCTTACCTCTGTCCATGTGGATGAATATATATTGGAAGTGCGCGAAACGAAGCGCGGTATGGAAGAGTTGACATCGGATATTCCCAATGTGAGCGAAGAGGCCACTAAGGATTTGGATGAAAACGGTATTGTCCGTATCGGTGCACGTATTGAGCCGGGAGATATTTTGATTGGTAAGATTACTCCGAAGGGTGAATCAGACCCGTCGCCGGAAGAAAAGTTATTGCGTGCTATTTTCGGTGACAAGGCTGGAGATGTAAAGGATGCTTCACTGAAAGCTTCTCCTTCGTTGCGTGGTGTGGTAATTGACAAGAAGCTGTATTCTCGTGTTATCAAGACGCGTAGTGAAAAGAATGCGGATAAGCAAATTCTTCCGAAACTGAATGAAGAATTTGAAGAAAAAGCTGCCGCATTGAAGGAAATCCTTGTTGAAAAATTGTTGGTGCTGACAGACGAAAAAGTATCTCAAGGCGTAAAAGACTATTTGGGTACAGAAGTGATTGCCAAGGGGGCGAAATTTACCAAGCATGATTTGGAATCGTTGGATTATACGGTTATCCAGTTGAGCAAATGGACTGTCGATGCGCATAAGAACGAAATGATCCGCGACTTGGTGATGAATTATCTGAAGAAGTATAAGGAACTGGACGCAGAGTTGAAACGTAAGAAGTTCGCTTTGACCATTGGCGACGAGCTTCCTTCAGGTATTATTCAAATGGCAAAAGTATATATTGCGAAGAAGCGTAAGATTGGTGTTGGTGATAAGATGGCAGGTCGTCACGGTAACAAAGGTATTGTGTCACGTGTAGTCCGTCAGGAGGATATGCCGTTCTTGGCAGACGGAACGCCGGTAGACATTGTATTGAATCCGTTGGGTGTGCCTTCGCGTATGAATATCGGTCAGATTTTCGAAGCTGTACTGGGGCGTGCCGGCAAAGAGTTGGGCGTGAAGTTTGCTACTCCTATCTTTGACGGTGCGACATTGGATGATTTGGATAAATGGACTGATAAGGCTGGGTTGCCGCGTTATTGCAAGACTTATTTGTATGATGGCGGCACAGGCGAGCAGTTTGACCAGCCTGCTACAGTGGGTGTGACTTATATGTTGAAACTCGGTCATATGGTCGAAGACAAGATGCACGCGCGTTCCATCGGTCCGTACTCTTTGATTACTCAGCAGCCGCTTGGTGGTAAAGCTCAGTTTGGTGGTCAACGTTTCGGAGAAATGGAGGTTTGGGCTATCGAAGCATTCGGTGCTGCTCATGTCCTTCAGGAAATCCTGACTATAAAGTCGGATGACGTGGTCGGACGCTCAAAGGCATACGAAGCTATAGTAAAAGGCGAGCCGATGCCTACTCCGGGTATTCCCGAATCGTTGAATGTGTTGTTGCATGAGCTGAGAGGCCTTTGCTTGAGTATTACATTGGAATAACATTTAATTTTGAAAATAAGGAAGTATGGCTTTTAGAAAAGATACTAAGATAAAGAGTAATTTCTCTAAAATTACGATTGGACTGGCATCACCCGAAGAAATCTTGGAAAATTCGTACGGTGAAGTGCTTAAGCCCGAAACTATCAATTACCGTACTTATAAGCCGGAACGTGACGGTTTGTTTTGCGAACGTATTTTCGGACCGGTAAAAGACTATGAATGCCATTGCGGTAAATACAAACGTATCCGTTATAAAGGAATCGTCTGCGACCGGTGCGGTGTGGAGGTGACAGAAAAGAAAGTACGCCGTGAACGTAGCGGGCACATTCAGTTGGTAGTTCCTGTGGCGCATATCTGGTATTTCCGTTCTTTGCCCAATAAGATAGGTTATTTGTTAGGTTTGCCTACCAAAAAACTGGATGCTGTAATTTATTACGAACGTTATATCGTTATTCAGCCGGGTGTGAAGGCTGAAGACGGTGTCAGCCAGTATGATTTGTTGTCTGAAGAAGAGTATTTGGAAATCATGGATACGCTTCCGAAAGACAATCAATATTTGGAAGATACTGACCCGAACAAGTTTATCGCCAAGATGGGGGCGGAGGCTATTTATGATTTGCTGGTCCGTCTTGATTTGGATGCGCTTTCTTATGAGTTGCGTCATAAAGCCAACAACGATTCTTCGCAGCAGCGTAAGAATGAGGCTTTGAAGCGTTTGCAGGTAGTCGAGTCTTTCCGTGCATCGCGCGGACGCAATAAACCGGAATGGATGATTGTGCGTATAGTGCCGGTTATCCCGCCCGAACTTCGTCCGTTGGTTCCGTTAGACGGTGGACGTTTTGCTACTTCCGACTTGAATGATTTGTATCGCCGCGTGATTATCCGCAATAACCGCTTGAAACGTTTGATTGAAATCAAGGCTCCTGAAGTGATTTTGCGTAATGAGAAACGTATGTTGCAAGAAGCTGTCGATTCATTGTTCGACAATTCGCGTAAGTCGAGTGCGGTGAAGACCGACTCGAATCGTCCGTTGAAATCTTTGTCGGATAGCTTGAAAGGAAAGCAGGGACGTTTCCGTCAGAACTTGTTGGGTAAGCGTGTTGACTATTCAGCGCGTTCGGTTATCGTTGTCGGTCCGGAATTGAAGATGGGCGAATGCGGTATTCCGAAACTAATGGCTGCCGAATTGTATAAGCCGTTTATCATCCGCAAGCTCATCGAGCGCGGCATCGTGAAGACCGTGAAGTCTGCCAAGAAGATTGTCGACCGCAAGGAACCGGTCATTTGGGACATCTTGGAACATGTGATGAAAGGTCATCCCGTATTGCTGAACCGTGCGCCCACCTTGCACCGTTTGGGTATCCAGGCATTCCAGCCGAAGATGATTGAAGGCAAGGCTATCCAGCTGCACCCGTTGGCTTGTACGGCGTTCAATGCCGACTTCGACGGTGACCAGATGGCGGTACATTTGCCTTTGAGCAACGAGGCCGTATTGGAAGCCCAATTATTGATGCTTCAGTCACATAATATCCTGAATCCTGCCAATGGTGCGCCGATTACCGTGCCCGCACAGGATATGGTGTTGGGACTTTATTATATCACTAAACTCCGTAAGGGGGCGAAAGGTGAAGGTTTGATTTTCTACGGGCCGGAAGAAGCGATGATTGCTTACAATGAAGGGAAGGTGGATATTCATGCAATAATCAGCGTGGTGGCAAACGACCTTGACGAGAACGGCGACATCGTTAAGAAGATGATTAAGGAAACTTCTGTCGGTCGTGTTATCGTCAACGAGTTGGTTCCTGATGAATGCGGTTACCTGAATACCATCATTTCGAAGAAATCGTTACGTGACATCATTAGTGACGTTATCAAGAAAGTCGGTGTGGCGCGTGCCTGCGATTTCCTCGATGGCATCAAGAACTTGGGTTACCAAAAGGCGTTCGAAGGTGGTTTGTCATTCAACTTGGGCGATATCATCATTCCGAAAGAAAAAGAAGATTTGGTGAAACGCGGTAACGAGGAAGTGGAGCAAATCATGATGAACTATAACATGGGTTTCATCACAGACAACGAACGTTATAATCAGGTTATTGATACATGGACACACGTCAACAGCGACTTGTCCGACATCTTGTATAAGACGATTAAGAACGATGACCAAGGATTCAATTCTGTATTTATGATGTTGGATTCCGGAGCCCGTGGTTCGAAGGAGCAGATTCGTCAGTTGTCGGGTATGCGTGGTTTGATGGCGAAGCCGCAAAAGGCGGGTGCCGAAGGCGCGCAGATTATCGAGAACCCGATTCTTTCTAACTTTAAGGAAGGGCTTTCGGTGTTGGAGTACTTTATTTCTACCCACGGTGCCCGTAAAGGTCTTGCCGATACCGCATTGAAGACAGCCGATGCCGGATACCTGACCCGTCGTTTGGTCGATGTTTCGCACGATGTAATCATCAATGAAGAAGACTGCGGCACATTGCGCGGTTTGGTTTGTACGGCATTGAAGAACAACGATGAAGTCATCGCTACATTATACGAACGAATCTTGGGACGTGTGTCGGTACACGATGTGATTCATCCTACTACGGGCAAGCTGATTGTGGCATCGGGCGAGGAAATCACTGAAAGCATCGCCGAAGAAATCGAGAATTCTCCGATTGAAAGCGTTGAAATCCGTTCGGTATTGACTTGCGAATCGAAGAAAGGCGTCTGCGCAAAGTGTTACGGACGTAACTTGGCTACCAGCCGTATGGTTCAGAAAGGAGAGGCGGTAGGTGTCATTGCGGCACAGTCTATCGGCGAGCCGGGTACGCAGCTGACTTTGCGTACGTTCCATGCCGGTGGTATCGCCGGTAATATGGCAGCCAACGCAAGCATTACGGCAAAGAACGATGCACGTCTGGAGTTTGAAGAACTCCGTACCGTAGACGCGGTAGAAGAGACTGGCGAGCCGGTGAAGATTGTGGTAGGCCGTTTGGCTGAAGTGCGTTTCATTGATGTCAATACAGGCATCGTGCTGTCTACCCATAATGTACCTTACGGTTCGAAACTGTATGCTTCGGACGGTGAAGTGGTAGAGAAAGGCAAACTGATTGCTAAGTGGGACCCGTTCAACGCCGTTATCGTCACCGAGGCTACCGGTCGGATAGCGTTCGAGTCGGTTATCGAAAACGTTACTTATAAGGTAGAGTCCGACGAAGCCACTGGTTTGCGCGAAATCATTATTACTGAATCGAAGGACAAGAACAAGATACCTTCATTGCACATCCTTGATGAAAATGGCAATGAAATCCGTTCTTATAACTTGCCGGTAGGTGGTCACGTAGTGGTGGAAGATAAGCAAGCCGTGAAGGCGGGCGACATTTTGGTGAAGATTCCGCGTGCCGTTGGCAAGGCGGGCGATATCACCGGTGGTCTGCCTCGTGTTACTGAGTTGTTCGAGGCACGTAATCCGTCTAACCCCGCAGTCGTTTCCGAAATCGACGGTGAGGTTACCATGGGTAAAATCAAGCGTGGTAATCGTGAAATCATCGTTACTTCGAAGACCGGCGATGTGAGAAAATACCTCGTTGCGCTGTCTAAGCAGATTCTGGTGCAGGAGAACGACTATGTACGTGCCGGTACTCCGTTGTCCGACGGTGCCATTACTCCTGCCGACATCTTGGCTATCAAAGGCCCTACGGCTGTACAGGAATACATTGTCAACGAAATTCAGGACGTTTACCGTCTGCAGGGTGTGAAGATTAACGACAAGCACTTCGAGATTATCGTGCGTCAGATGATGCGTAAGGTGCAGATTGACGAACCGGGTGATACACGCTTCTTGGAACAACAGGTGGTAGACCGTTTGGAATTCAACGAAGAGAACGACCGTATTTGGGGTAAGAAAGTGGTGGTTGACGCTGGTGATTCGCAGAACCTCCAGCCGGGTCAGATTGTTACCGCCCGCAAGTTGCGTGACGAGAACAGTATGCTGAAACGCCGCGACTTGAAACTTGTGCAGGTGCGCGATGCTGTTCCGGCAACTTCTACTCAGATTCTGCAAGGTATCACCCGTGCCGCATTGCAGACTTCCAGCTTCATGTCGGCTGCATCTTTCCAGGAAACGACGAAGGTGCTCAACGAAGCTGCCATCAACGGTAAGGTAGACCGTTTGGAAGGTATGAAGGAAAATGTGATTTGCGGTCACTTGATTCCTGCAGGTACCGGACAGCGTGAGTTCGATAAGATTATCGTAGGCTCGAAAGAGGAATACGACCGTATCCTTGCCAACAAGAAAAATGTGCTCGACTATAACGAAGTAGAGTAATCTCTCTTCGATGTTGATATAAAAGCTCCGGCCCGCTAAGGGTTGGAGCTTTTTTATGCTCTTCTTCGGGAGCGTTTTCTTTTTGCTCTCTATATGAGGTTTGAAGAAAATCCGTATTTTTGCAGGTGAAAAACCAATAGAGCTATGGATATACTTCTTATTATAATAGGTATCATTTGTTTAGTGACCGGAATGTTAGGGTGTGTGCTTCCTTTACTTCCCGGACCGCCTCTTGCATACGTTGGTATGTTGTTTTTCCATTTCACTGGCCGGTTGCAGTTTACCTCTACCGAGTTAGTCGTGTGGGCGGTGTTGGTCATCCTTGTCCAGGTGCTCGATTATGTGATTCCGATGTTGGGGACGAAGTATGCCGGAGGCACCAAGTGGGGCAATTGGGGATGTGTTATCGGTACGGTGGTTGGTTTGTTTTTCCCGCCTTGGGGAATCATTCTCGGCCCTTTTCTCGGGGCGGTTATCGGAGAATTGGTAGGGGATAAGAACCTGAAAGACGCTTTGCGCTCAGGCTTCGGCTCATTGGTCGGCTTCTTGTTCGGGACGGTGATTAAGCTCATGTTGTGCGGTTATTTTGTTTGGCAATTCATTGCAGCCTTTTTTCGCCTTCAGTCCTAATAGGGTAGGACTGCGGTTTTGGCGTGAGGACTCCAGTCCTACCTGTCTCGTTATCCGCTATATTGTTTACAGGCTGTTGATATCTTCTTCGGACAAATTGGTATACCTGATGATTTTGTCAATAGGTTCATTGTCGGCTTTCATCAGGCGTGCTATATCCATCGCTTTTTTCTTTTCTCCTTCTTCCAATCCTTCCTCGCGTCCTTCCCTTCGTGAGCTGCTGATTTGCATCTTGGCTGTACTGACCATATCCCAAAAATGGTCGTAGCCGAGCAGTTGGGCTTCGCTGAATGCGGATTCTTCCAATTGGGTTACAGCCTTGTTGATTTCGGGGTTTTCCATCAGTTCTTCCGGCACTTCGCGTGTCTGTTCGTTGATTTCGGTCAGGTAACGCAGCCAGAGTACCTGCATTTTCTTGCCTTTGTAATTATCGGGAGTGAACTTGGGCAGCTCAATGAAAATGAACCGCAGCCCTTCGATGACTTCCTTGGTCTCCGCATCTTCTACAATCTTGAAGTCGTGGTAATATCCTTTGCTTTCCGAGAAGGTATCATTTACGAGGTTCAGCGAGTAGACAGGCTGCAGCAGTTCGTAGTCGTTTCCTTTCCCTAACTGGCTGACGTATGCTTTCGATGCGTTGAACAGCACGCGCTGCTTGTATGCCGAAGTCCACATCATCTGTATTTCCACGATGAACCGCCTCCCGCTTTGGTCCTTGCAACGTACATCCACGATGCTGTTCTTGCGCAAGGGGGTTTCCGGCACCATTTCGGGGTTGAGGTATTCCACTTGCGTAATTTCCTCTTCAGGCATTTCGAACGGAAGCAAGGCGTTCAGGAAACTGATGATCAGATCCGGATGTTCTCCGAATACTTTCTTGAAAGTCAGGTCTGCTTTGGGGCTAAGGTATCTCATGTTTTAAATGGCGTTTAAATGGGTTTCGATTTTTGCAAAAATACAGTTTATTTTCGAGTCTCTTCTCCATATCTCGATTTTCTTTGAAAATATTTTGCAGAAGCTCCTAAGAATGGATTGCGCATAGCGATATTTGCGGCAGAAAAAGCAATGACGTTATGAAATTCCTTTTTTATAAACAATTAGACGCGATGGATTGCGGCCCTACCTGCCTGCGGATGATAGCCCGTTACTATGGGAAGAAGTTTTCGGTGCAGCAGTTGCGCGACAATTCCTATATTCAGCGTACAGGTGTCAACCTGTTGGGGCTGAGCGAGGCTGCCGAAAGCATCGGGTTTCGTACAACGGGTGTGCGCACTACGCTAAGCAAGTTGGAACAGCAGTCCAAGCTGCCTTGCATCCTGCATTGGGATCACAATCATTTTGTCGTATTGTATAAGGTGGCGAAGGAATTCGGCAGGATGCGTTATTACATTGCCGACCCTGCATACGGCAAGTTGTGCTATGACGAAGATGGCCTGAAGGAGCATTGGCTGGGCAGTTGGCGTGCCGACGAAAACCAGAAAGGCATCGCTATGTTGGTAGAGCTTACTCCGCAGTTTTACGAGACAGAACCGATCCGTTACGAAAAACTTTCGCTGTGGTATTTGGTGCGTTACGCGCGTCCGTACCGCAAGATGATTGTGCAGTTGTTTTTGGGTATCTTGGGAGGCAGTGTGCTTCAGTTGCTGTTCCCGTTCCTGACGCAAGCCATTGTAGACCAAGGCATCGGCTATCATAACCTGAATTTCATCCAGCTGGTATTGGTTGCCCAGTTGATGTTGGTGTTCAGCCGTACGCTGATAGAGGTCATCCGGCGTTGCATCTTGCTGCATATCAGTACGCGAATTAACGTAGCGTTGATATCCGATTTCCTCACTAAGTTGATGAAACTGCCCATGCGTTTCTTCGACAGTAAGTTGGCGGGCGACCTGATAAGGCGTATCGAGGATCATCGCACCATCGAGTCTTTCCTTACCCAGTCGGTGCTGAACATCTTGTTTGCCATCCTCACCATTACCATTTTCGGGACGGTGCTTGCCGTCTATAATTGGAAAATCTTTGCGGTCTTCCTGCTGTTCAGTGTGCTTTATGTGGGTTGGGTGAAACTGTTTATGAAGAAGCGTGCCGACCTGAACCGCCGGAACTTCGAGCAGATGGCTGCCAATCAGGATAACCTGATGCAGTTGATTTATGGCATGCAGGACATCAAGCTGTTAGGCTGCGAGCGGCAGAAGCGGTGGGAATGGGAAACCATACAGGCAGCGTTGTTCCGCATCAGCCTGAAGTCGCTCAATTTGGGGCAATGGCAGCAAGTGGGTGCCGTGCTGATTAATGAGGTGAAGAACATCCTGATAACCGTCATGTCTGCCACAGCCGTGTTGAGCGGCGATATTACCTTAGGTGTGATGCTTTCCATCCAGTACATCATCGGGCAGATGCAGGGTCCTGTCTCCCAATTTGTCGGTTTCATGCAGCAGGCGCAAGACGCACGGCTGAGCCTGGAGCGGTTGGGCGAGATACATGGCAAGGAAAACGAAGAGCGTGACGGGGCGGATTATGTGACGGAAGTGTCGGGCAAAGAAGGCATCTCGCTGCGAGGAATAGAGTTCACTTACGGTTCGGAGAAATCGAAACGCATCATTAAAGGCATCGGCCTCGAAATTCCGGCAGGAAAGACTACCGCTATCGTAGGGCTGAGCGGAAGCGGAAAGACCACGTTGGTGAAGCTGATGTTGGGCTTCTATCCGCCTACGGCGGGCAGCGTCAAGGTGGGTAACACGTCGTTGCAGCATATCCGTTTCAAGGAGTGGCGCAAGCATTGCGGCGTGGTGATGCAGGAAGGGTTCATCTTCAACGATACCATTGCGGGGAACATCGCTGCCGGTGACGACCGGATTAACCACGACCGGCTGATTTATGCCGTGGAGATAGCGAACATCCGCGAGTTTATCGAGTCGCTTCCGATGGGGTACAATACCCGCATCGGAAGTACGGGGCAAGGATTGAGCCAAGGGCAGAAGCAGCGCATCCTGATTGCCCGTGCCGTTTACCGTGACCCCGATTACCTTTTCTTTGACGAGGCGACCAATGCGCTGGATACGGATAACGAGAAGACGATTCAAGAGAACTTGGGGTATTTCTTCAAGGATAAGACGGTGGTTGTCGTGGCTCACCGCCTGAGCACGGTGCGCAATGCCGACCAGATAGTGGTGCTGAAAGAAGGGGTGATAACCGAGCTGGGCACGCATGAATCGCTCATCGCCGCCCGTGGCGATTACTACCGCTTGGTAAAGAACCAGTTAGAACTGAACGCTTGAGTGTATCTCTATAGCACACAGGATTTTAAAATTAAAAATAATAACCTCTGTGGTACTCTGTGTCCTCTGTGGTGGATAATACATAATATGAAAGGAGGGACTAATGGAAGAGAATAAGGAAGAAGAAAAAGAAATCAGGCAAGAAAAGATCAGGCAAGAAGAGATTGCGAGATGCGAACGGATGTACGAGTTTGCCGATGCGCGCGTGCCGCCTGAATCGCTGTATCGGTTTTATGATTTGAAGTTTGACGAAAGGGAAGCCCCCGACGACATGCTGGGCGATATGCCCAACTGGCTGATTCATACGGGAAGCTACATTGTCTATGGGCTGATTGTCTTGTTAGTGGCTGGAAGTGCCTTGATAAAATACCCCGACATTGTGCCTTCTGGCATCTTCATCGATGATACTTCGCACGTAGAGTGGGTCACAGCCAGACACGGAGGCATGATTGACAAGTTTTTCGTGAACGACGGCGAAGAGGTGCGGTGCAACGATACGTTGGCAATCATCCACAATGCCGCTTCGCTGGAAGACGTGAAGCGTTTCTGCCGGGTGCTTGCCAATGTGGAAGAGTATTACCGCACGGACAATCCCGCTTACTTAGAGCATTATCCGTTCGACTTGATATTAGGGGATATGTCTGACGCTTACGAACAGTTCACCCAAGCGGTTCGCGTTAACCTGACAGCCGACAAGTACGACGGTTATCCCCAGCGCAAAAGGTATCTGCAAGAAGAGTTGCAGTTGCTGCAAAAAGACTCGTCGGCGAATGGGGTGGCGACGCTGAACGTGCGGCGTAACCTGTTCGAACTGGACTTGGAGCATAAGATGAAGAAAGCCGAGAACCGCCGGATGCTGGAGTTGGCGTACGAGAATATGGTGAACAGCCTGCAACGCTGGGAAGCTAATTACCTGATAAAGAGCAAGAGCAACGGTACGGTAGTGTTAGGCAACGGCTGGAGCCGGAACCGTCAGGTGGAAGCGGGCGATACCGTCTGCTCGGTCATGGCGGAATACCAAGGCAATCCCGCAGGACATATCCGGCTGGACGAACGTCAGGTGGCAGACATCAAGGTAGGCGATGAGGTGAAAATCGAACTGTCGAAATATCCGGCACGCACCAACGGCTATCTGCAAGGGAAGGTGGAGTACATTTCCTATACGCCGTCTACCAAGTCGTATGCCGTAGATGTCTATCTCCCTTACGGCTTGCTTACGCGGCCGGACAATAGGATAGAGTACGAACCGGGTCTTACCGGCAAGGCGGAAATCATCACTTCCAGCCGAAGCCTGCTCAGCCGGATATTCAGTCCGCTGGCGAAGTGAAGATTGTCATCACATACGAAGGTACCTTCGTATGCCGTCGAAGGCGTCTTCGTCGCTTTACGAAGGTGTCTTCATCGCCCGATGAAGGTATCTTCATTAAAACGGCTGTACAAGGCGGATGGTTTCGTGCCCTCTGTAGTGAGATAGCGATTGATTTTGTACACATAGTTATATTTATACGATGAAAGAAGAAAACAAGAAAAAAACGTTGCCTGAGTCACGGAATGTGCTTGGGCAAGAAAGACAGGCGGAACGGAGTTCTGCCGAGGAAGAAGTGCTGGATGCGGACGCTTTGTTTGATGTGCAAGGCGGGGCGGAGAACTCCGAATACAAGGAGTGTATGCAGCAGGAGTGCGGGTTAGGTTGTTATATGGGAGGAGGAGGCCTATCGCATGAAGAACCTGAACATGCTTAACACGGTGTATGTGTTGAATCCCGATTACCGCTTGCGCAACGACGGAAACCGGGTCTTGCTTTACTCCAAGTGGCGGACAGACGAACGTAGCACGGGCAATTGGCTCAGCTACATTCATCCGCTCCAGGCAGGCTTGCTTGCGCTGTTCACCTACCGGCGCACGCTTGCCGACACCTTGTTCTATATAGCCCGGATTTCCGGCAGCGATATAGCCGATGCAGAAGAGCGCATTGCCGACTGGCTGGAGAATGATGAGCCTTTCTACACACGTTATATGGGTAAAAATGTGTGGATGCCCCGCAACGTGTTGGTGCCTTATTCGGGAAACGAGCCTTTCCTCGAACTGGATCCGAACGACTTCATGATATGGCGCAAGCTGGACTTGACGGGTCGCCGTCTGTATGAAGCCCCGCTGTCGGTCACGCTGATGCTCACCAACCGTTGCCGGACGCATTGCCGCTATTGTTATGCCGACACGGCTACGCAAGTCAGCCAGCCGTTGCCGCTTGGGCGCATTCTCCGGCTGATAGAGGAAGCCGGGCGGCTGGGCTTGAAGCAGGTGGGGCTGATAGGGGGCGAAGTCTTCCTGCATCCGCACTGGAAAGAGATACTGCGCAAGACTGTCGAGTGTGGGGTAGAGCCGGAATATCTTTCCACCAAGCTGCCTTTCACGCAAGAGCGGATTGATGCTTTGCGGCGCACAGGCTACCGGGGGATGCTGCAAGTGTCGCTCGATGCGGTAGACGCGGAAGTGCTGAAAGCCTCTTTGCGGGTGGGCGATGATTACCTGCCCGCCGTGCAGGAAGGGTTGAGGCTGCTCGACGGAAGCGGGCTGCCTTACCAGGTGGCTACGGTGTTGACCGCATCCAATTGTACGGTCAATGTCCAAATGGAGTTGTTCCGTTTCCTCACTACGCTGAAGCATTTGTCGTGTTGGAACGTGGTGCCGGTAAGCGGTGCGTTGATGATGACCCCAGCCGAGTTTGCCCGCTTAAAGCCTGCAAGAGAGGAGGTAGAGCAGGTGTTTGCCGTATTGGGGCGTCTGATGTATCCGTTTAAGATACATTTGGTGCGCGACTTGCTCGATGCTCGCTATCGTTGCACGGAGGGAGGAAGCCGGAACTTCGAGGGGAAGCGTTGTCCGGCATTGAGTTCCCACTTCTTTATCTTGCCCGATGGGAAAGCCACCGTATGCGAGCAGCTTTACTGGCATCCGCATTTCCTGATAGGCGACGCTTCCCGGCAAGGCATCAAGGAGATATGGCAATCGCAAAAGGTAAAGAGTCTGTACGGCTCGGCATGGAAAGAGATAAGCGGTGAAAGCGCATGCCACGATTGCCCCATAGCCGCCGCTTGTTTTTCGTACAACAACCGTTGCTGGGCGGATATAGTCAAGGCATACGGCAAGGATAACTGGGATTATCCCGACCCTCGCTGCATCCGTGCCGGAAAGCCGGAAACGCCCATCGGGTATGTGTGACGCTTGTTCCTCTTTTGCTGATGTTACAAAAAGCGGGTATGATTTGGAAAAGCGGAGGCAAATGCTTATTTTTGCGAAATAGGATTTATAAAAAAGAGAAAGTATGAAAACCATTCAATTAAGCCCGGCGCAACTGACGTTGCTCGAATCGTTCGCTAATATGAAATCACAGGAGGAGGCTGATGAACTAAGCCGTGTCATTCGTGATTACTATGCACGCAAGCTGGATGAGGAATTGGAGGTGCTTTGGAACAACGGCACGTTGAATCAGCAAAAGCTGGATGAATTAAGCAAACAACATCTCCGTACCCCGTATAAGTCATGAAAAAGGCAGTTGATTTACGTAGGCTTGTAGTAATTGACACTAATTGCCTTTTGCAAATGTTAGGTAGGCATAGTGTTTACCGCCCCTTGTGGGATGCTTTTATGCAGGAGCGTTTTATTTGGTGTGTTTCAAACGAGATCATGAATGAATATGATGAAATACTCACGCAGAAAGCTTCTCCACGTGTAGCCTATTTGTTTATGCAGACTTTCATGCGGTCGCCTAATGTATTAAGGAGAGATCCCTACTATCAGTTCCGTTTGATAGAAAAAGACCTTGATGACAATAAGTTTGTGGATTGTGCCATTGTTGCTGGTGCAGATTATATAGTTAGTGAAGATGTTCATTTCCGAGTATTAGATACGATTCCTTTTCCTAAGGTAAATGTAATCCGGCTGGAGGATTTCATGGCAGACTTGATGTCGTAATTGGAGAAAAATCTAACATGCAATGCTTGTCCCTTGCTTATTTTGCACTTTCTAAGTGCAATTTTCGTTGGTATTTGCACTTTCCGGGTGCAAATTTAGCCTTACTTAGCTAACAATGCAATCGGATTATGCGGCTCTGTATTTTAGAATAGTCTGTAGAAATTCTTGTGAGTCTGCATTTTAAGTCGTAATTTTGCACCCTCAAAACGTGCAAAGCCATGAAACCGAATACCGTAACTTGTCTTGTATTGATTTTTTGTGTGATGAATTTGTTCTTCGGCTGTTCTCAGCGGAAAGCAGCCCCTTTGCCTGAATTAGAGCAGGCGGAAGCGGTGATGTTTGAGCATCCTGATAGTGCCTTGCATATCTTGCAGCGTATGCCGAAGCCTGCGGATAAGGAACAGCATGCCTTGTGGTGCTTGCTGGTGACGCAAGCAATGTATAAACAGTACCTTCCTTTTTCTTCAGATTCGTTGATTCGGATAGCCTACGATTATTACAAGCCTACCGATGATTCCCGGCGCAAAGCGATGGCTGCACTTTATATGGGTGAGATAAATTATAGATTGCAAAAAATAGAAACTGCCACTGCTTATTATTTGGAAGCAGAAACTGAGGTAGAAAAAGCGTCCGATGATAAATTGGGCTATTTAGTAATGTCGGGATTAGGGAATCTTTATCTTTACCGTGATTTAACAGATTATGCTTCTGGAGTTTGTCAGAAAGCGTTGGCTTATGCTGTAAATGATTCGAATAAACGTTATGAGATGGTTTCTTCTCGTTTGTTGGCAAGATGCTATAGCCTTAAAAAGGACTTTAGTGAATCCATCGCGTTTTATATGCGTGCGATTGATTTGGCTGATAGTTTAAAGCTTTGGAATTTTTGTAGTGCAACAAAGGTGGAATTGGCAAATGTCTATTCTGTTTTGAAACAATATGATAGAGCTTTGTTTATAGAAAGGGAAGTATTAAAGAGCGGTTTTTTATCTGAACAATTATATTATGGGATGGGGATGAATTATATGAAATTGCATCAGTATGATTCAGCTTATCATTATTTCAATCAAGCTTTGGCTAATTCAAATGCTTATACGCGTAGAGGCATATATAGAAATTTGTTGCATTTAAGCCGTCAGCCTCAATATCAGAAATATGTCATAGTCTATAGTGATTCTTTGCGATTTTATGAAGATTCCGTTCGTGTATTGGATAAAGGTAAAGAGATTATAGCTTATAGAGAGAAATATGAAAATGAGAAATTAGTAACGGAAAATCAGCGGTTGGAATTAGAAAAAACGAGGTTTTCTCGTTTATTATTGATAGTGGTTGTCATAGCTTTAATCGTTTTGGTTTTATACTTACATCGTAAGATCGCTTTGAGTCGAAAAGAGGAGGAATTAAATAAATTGACTCTTCAGCTTCATAAAAATGAATCGTTGATTAATAGGAACAATAGTTATATTGCTGAGTTGAAGTTGCAAATAGAGCGGAAAAACGAATTGGTTAATCAACAAGCAGAACAGCAAGATGAGTTGGCTTCACTTCATGATGCCAATGAGCAACTTCGTAAAGAAAATCTTCGTTTAAATGAAAATATGAAAAAATATACAGGTATATTTTCTGAAACGAATGAAATTAAAAATGTGACAGAGCAATTGCGGCGTTCCAAACAACGGGAAGATGATTGGTTTGCTTTTATTCAAAAAGAATATCCTTTTCTCTCCGGTCTACATCAAAGAAAGACAGGGTTAGATTATGTAGAAGAGCAGGCTGTTTATTGTTTGGTTGATACGCTTTTTGATAAATTTACTAAGCGATTGACTTATAAAATATCATTGCCGCCAAGGGAATTGTTACTTTGCTGTTTAATCAAATTGCGTTTATCTGTTAGTGAAATAGCTATTTTGATGAATCTTTCTCCTGCTTCCGTGTCTACAGCTAAGCAGCGGATTAAGAATAAAATTTATGAAAAACTGAAAGATAATCCTCCCAAAAGAAACTTTGATTTATGGATTTGGGAATATTGACAGCAAATGCTTAGATGAAGTGTCAATGCGCTTTTGCAAATATAAGATTATCAATGGTTTATGAACTTGTTTTGCTTATGTGGTGCTAATGCTTATTTCTTGTGTTTTTGAATGATTGCATTTACCTTTGCAGCATTCAAACAATTAATAAACGACAAGAAAATGAAAAGTAAAACCTTAATTTTGTATTTGGCTCTAATGGGCTTTTTATCATTACATGCAGCAACGGATGAAGATTCTTATCCTCAAGAAGTGTGGGGTGGTAATGATCCGGCAGAATTTAGTTTAATTCCTGACATGTCGATTTCGGGAAAAGTGATAAGCGGTATGCTGGTTTTAAACTTTAATAAACCAGAGTCGGCTGTAGTTACTATTGTAAATAAACAAGGAGTCACGGTTTTAGAAAAAGAAGTTTCTCAAGAAAATTCTACTTGCGTTGCAATTTCCTTAAATGACTTACAGAAGGGAGAAACTTACGTCGTTGCTCTTTGTTTGTTAGAAAGTTTTCATTATTCTCAATTTACTATTAACCTTTAAACCTATCACAGCTATGAGACTCGTCGATTTAGGTAAATTGTGCATAATGCACAATCTTATTTACCTCCAGTGTACGGGCAATATCAATGAGTTTGCCGAAAAGGTCGGTTTAGGCCGTGCGCAATTGGGAAAGTACTTGAACTATTGCCGCTACGAGTTGGATGTAGCGATAGCCTACGACAAATACCGGCAGACTTATTATTATGAGGAAGGAAGCCTTTGTGATTCCCTTTTAGACCATCTCCGCCATTGAGCATATAGAGTGTGTTTGGTTAGAAACGCAGATTCACGCGGATTTTCGCAGATTGTCATCAAATGATTGTTTCAATCTGCGTTACTCTGTGGAAATCTGCGTTTCTTTGTGGAATGTCATTTATAGCATCGATGCAACAGCTATAGCAGGATGGGCTTTCTGCCATTCTCGGTCCGATTCGCCCGATAATCTTTCCCCTCATGCAATTTTTTTGCAGATTTTCTGAAAATAATTTTCAAAAGCTCCTAAGAATGGATTGCAGCGGGGTACATTTGCATCGTAATAATAAAACATAGTATTAATTTTAAAAAAAGTAACAATGGAAAACAAAGAACAAGATCAGATTAAGATTTTGAAAGATTAAGAACTTGAGAAATTAGACAACGAACAATTGGAAGAAGTTGAAGGTGGTGAATGTACTTGTGATTGCTGGATTGGCAACAGTAATGCTGGAACAAAGAAAGAGCATGAAGAGCAGAAGAGTTGTGACAAATGATTCTTTCAATTTAATTTATTAGTGTAATTAGAAAGGGGATGAATTTTTCAATGAATTGAAATTATCCCCTTTCATTTATTTTATATTGTATGAGCGGTTTGATAGTTTCTAAATATACTTATTTGTTTATTTCTTCGAAAGGGAAACACTTGGTGTATAATTCAAGGACGAATGTGTTCTTGGAGGTTTCATCTGATGTGTATCGCCAGCTATTGGCGTGTCAAAAAGAAAAGGAACCTATAGATGCATTGGATGCTAATGTTTTGGCTTTGCTGAAAGATAAAAAGGTAGTGGTCCGACTAAAGACGATGATGTATTCTTGCTTTCATTGCAATATGAAACGGAACGCCGTACTTATTCTAAAAGGGTATTAGGGTTGACGCTTGTTCCTACTTTAGGATGTAATTTCGCTTGTCCTTATTGTTTTGAAGAACATAAAAGGCAGGTCGTAATGGGGCAAACCATGGTGGAGAATGTGATAAACTTCATTAATTCACATACTGATTCACAAAAAATGGATTTGAATTGGTATGGTGGAGAACCTTTAATGGCGATACATGTAATAGAACAGTTGCTTGACAAAATAGCGGCAGAAACTCATATAAAACTTGGAAGGCATAATCTGATTACAAATGGTTATTATATAAATGAGAAGACAATGGGTATATTTAGAAAATATCCATTGACGACAGTACAGATTACTTTGGATGGCAAAAGAGAACGTCATGATTCGATTCGGAAGACGAAAAATGATTTGCCTACATTTGATAGAATATTGCAAAATGCAGATTATATACTAGAAGAATTCCCTTTGACACAACTTCATATACGTGTGAATATAGAGCGTTCAAATGCGGCAGACTATTATGAATTGGCAGCTCAATTGAATGATAGATGGAAAGGTAAGAACGTTGTCATTTATCCAGGGTTTTTGCGGATTGATAATGATACACAGACAGCCTATAGTTGTAGCTGTTTAGATAAAAATGACATAGCGGAAATGATGTTTGATGTAAGTTCCAAGGGATTGATAGATTTCCCGCTTTATCCTCAGCAGTGTTTTTCGAAGACATGCGCTGCTAATAGAGTCAATGCATACATAGTTGGACCAGAGGGAGAGATTTATAAGTGTTGGAATGATGTGGGTGACCCTAAAAAGGTGGTGGGGACTATACAATCATCGAAAATAATAAATAAAGCCTTGTTGATGAAATATATTGTAGGCAGTAAGTGGTATAACGATGCTTCCTGCCGAGATTGTTTCTTTTTGCCGATATGTGGTGGTACATGCTCGTGGTATGCTCTTCGGAATAAATATGCGAATGGGCGCTATAATTTATGTACTTGTGTTCAAAAAGCTCCAGGAATGTTAGATAAATGTTTGGAGAAATATTATGATGCTATAACCTTGAAGTGATTGTTTTTGCGGATCGGCTTAAAAAACATCAGATAAGTTTGGTTGGAGAATTAATCGTGTAATTGATGATTTTTTTATTTTTGCACCCCAATAATACATAGAAATATATGAAACGATTATTTACGTTATTATTTTGTTGCTTGTGTTTAACAACTTTTGCACAATCTTCTTATTTTGGCAAGGTAATAGACGAGAAGAGCCAGCCCTTGCCTTACGCCAATGTGGTCTTGTTATCCCTTCCCGATTCTGCTTTTGTGACGGGAACGGTGAGCGACGAGTCGGGTGCTTTCACCTTGCGGAGCGGGAAACCGAATCTCTTGCTTCGGGTTTCCTCCATCGGTTATGCTACTCTATATAATAAGGTAGAGAAAGCGGATTTGGGAACCATCCAGCTTTTGCCCGATGCGCAGCTGTTGGGCGAAGTGGTAGTGAAAGGCGATTTGCCCAAGGTGCAGTTGAAAGGGGATGCTCAGGTGACGAATGTGACGGGTACTATCTTAGAAAAGGCAGGTACGGGCAATGATTTGCTGAGCAAGCTTCCCGGCGTATCGGCTGAGGAAGGTACGGTGAACGTCTTCGGAAGCGGTGCGGCTGAAATCTACATCAACGGGCGTAAGATGCGTAACGCATCGGAATTGGACCAGCTTTCATCGGACAACGTGAAGCGTGTGGAGGTAGTACGTAATCCCGGCGCAAGGTATGACGCGGAGGTGAAAGCCGTGGTACGCATTTATACCAAGAAGGCACAAGGCGAGGGCTTCGGCTTCAACAACCGTTTCAGCACCAATTACCGGTATGGATGGAGTGCGCTCGACCAGTTTAATTTCAATTACCGCAAGGGCGGATTCGATTTGGGCGGTATGCTTTTCGGTTCCCATTCATACAATGAGGATAACAAGGTATTGACAACGGAAACTTTTCTTGATAAGTATTGGAAGCAGGCGAACGATATTCAGTCTCAGTCGCGAAGCCAGAATCTTTCCGCCATGCTTTCGCTCAATTACCAATTCAACGAGAATCACTCCATTGGCGTCCGCTATGACTTCGACCGTATTCCTAAGGATAAATGGCTGATTTCCCCTATGTATTCGGAGGTGTTTCAAGACGGGGGACTTTATGAGCGGAACACAAGCCGCGGATGGCAAAAGACTCCTGCTACTACCCATTCTCTCAATATTTATTATAACGGACTGGCGGGAGAGTGGAATATCGATTTCAATGCCGACGGAATGTGGTCGTATTCCAAAAACTTGCAGGACATGAACGAGCAATATACTCCGGCAGGCGGCACTTTGCAAGAACAGCATGTCACTTCTTACAACAAGGACGAAAATACGCTTTATGCCGCTAAGTTAGTTGTGAGCCGTCCGTTGTGGGAAGGAAGTCTTTCTTTTGGTGGCGAATATACCTATACCGACCGGGTGAATACGTATATCAATGACCAAGGCATTTGGGATGATGACGATAGTAATATTAAGGAAAATGCCGCTTCGGTTTTCTTGGAGTATGCCCGTAATTTTGGAAACCTGCAAGCTCAGGTAGGCGTGCGTTACGAGCATATTACTTCCGATTATTATGAGGATGGCATGCGGGTAGACGAACAGAGCCGTACCTACGACAATGTATTCCCGACTGTTGCTATCTCTCTGCCGGTTGGCAAGGCACAGTTTTCGTTAAGCTACACGGGCAGCATTGAGCGTCCGTCTTATTGGGATTTGCGCAGCAACGTGACTTACGCCAACCGTTATACATATGAGAGCGGAAACCCGTTGCTCCAGCCTTCGCTTATCAACCGCCTGTCGTTAGACGCTTCTTGGAAATGGCTTTATTTTAACGTACGCTATATGCATACCAAGGATGTGATGGTTCAGACCAGTGCCGCTTATTCGGAAGACGATCCGACTATCACGCTTCTGGTTCATGATAACAAGTATGATTTGGATAATTTTAATGCGACTTTGTCCTTTTCACCCACTATCGGGATATGGTCGCCTCGGTTCACGTTGATGTATCTTCAGCAATGGTATAAGGTAGATATGCCTCATGGTACACAAAAGAATTTCAATAATCCGATAGGCAGCTTTACGTGGAATAATAATTTCCGTCTTCCCTTGGGCTTTATGTTTGATGCGGATTTCTTTCTGCAAACGGTTGGTGAACAAGAAAACTATCATATAGCGAATACCGTTTGGTCGGCAGACCTTGGTTTGAGTAAGGCCTTTTTAAATGAACGCTTCAGCTTGCAACTGCAAGCAACGAACTTGTTTAATTCTAAAGAATACGATGTTTTCGTTTATAGCGGCAATCGGATATTGGGGTTAGATCAGCAATCTCGCCGCCGTTTCACGTTGACCTTGCGTTATAAGTTCAATACAACAAAGAGCAAGTATAAAGGTACGGGTGCAGGGCAGGATCAGCGGAGCAGAATGTAATTGGTTAATAGTGAAGAATGAATAATGAATAACGGATAACGGGGTGTGGGTGTCCCGTTATCCGTTATCTGTTTACAGGCTGTTGATTTCTTCTTCGGACAAGCCGCTGCATTCAGCAATTATGCTAATGGCAACTCCTTTAGCTTTCAGGCTTTGTGCCATTTCCATTGCTTTCTTCTTCTCTCCTTTTTCGATTCCGATTTTCTCTCCTTTTTCGATTCCGATTTTCTCTCCTTTTTCGATTCCAATCTTTTCTCCTTCTTTAAGCCCTTCCTCGCGTCCTTCCTCCTTCGATTTAATTTTCGCTGTCTCGATGGTATTTATCCAGTCTCGGTACACTTTCAGGCTTTCTTCGTAACTGTCGTATTCAGCTTTGGTGAATTTGGCGACTTCTGCGGCCTCAAATAGTTTGGTGAATACCCGCTCTTGCAAAGCTTTGGGGCGTTCTAATAAGCGGGACAGGTTGCGTAGCACGAAGAGCCATTTCTCGAACATGCCGTTTAGTTCTTCTTCTTTCTTATTGAACTTCGGCATTTCCAAATATATAAAAGTCAGCTTGTCGTAGAACACTTCCTTGGTGCGGGTGTCTATGAGCTTCACTTCGTGGTGATAGTAGTTATTGCTCTGCTCGTCGAAAGTGAAATTGAGTATACCGATGACGTAAACGGCTTTCAGGCGGTAATTCCATTCGCCTTTTTGTCCTTGCTCGCGGATAGGGAAGGTGGCGTAGTAGAGGCTGCGGTCTTTGAAGAACTGCTGTTCCCCGCGTTGCATTTCGACGAGTATCTTTTCGCCGTTCTCGTTTTCGCAATAGACATCGAACACTGCCTTTCGGTCTGCTTCGCTTGTGCCGAGGTGTTCGGTGTTAAGGTAAGTGAGGTCTTTCACCACTTCCTTTCCGCTCAGCAGGCTGTTGATGAAACTGATAAGTAGGTCTTTGTTCATTTCCGTCCCGAATAGCTTCTTGAATCCGAAGTCGGTATAAGGGTTGACGTAACGGTCTTTAAGTTCTCTGCTGTCCATAAGTCGATGTGTTTTAGAGATGTGACGTATGCAAAGATAACGGATTTTTAGTAATCTGGCAAAAGGTGAAGTGCTTTTGATATTCTTGGAAAATAATTTTCAAAAGCTCCTAAGAATGGATTGCAGCGGCATATTTTTTTTGTGGCAAATTGCATTGTAAATGCAAAAAAACTTTACTTTTGCAGCCGGAAATTAAATTTTAACAGAAAAAATAAAGGAAATGAAACGTTTGTTGAGCTTATTGATGTGTTGCTGTCTCTCTTTGGCAACCTTTGCGCAGACTTTTACGGGCAAGGTCGTGGACGAAAAGAACCGGTCTTTGCCATATGCCAATGTGGTCTTGTTATCCCTTCCCGATTCCGCTTTTGTGACGGGAACGGTGAGTGACGAGTCGGGTGCTTTCACCTTGCGGAGCGGGAAACCGAATCTCTTGCTTCGGGTTTCCTCCATCGGTTATGCCACTATATATAATAAGGTGGAGAAATCGGATATAGGGGTGATTCAGCTTTTGCCCGATGCGCAGTTGTTGGGAGAGGTAGTAGTGAAAGGTGATTTGCCCAAAGTGCAGTTGAAAGGGGATGCTCAGGTGACGAATGTGACGGGTACTATCTTAGAAAAGGCAGGTACGGGCAATGATTTGCTGAGCAAGCTTCCCGGCGTATCGGCTGATGAAGGAGCGGTAAACGTATTCGGAAGCGGTGCGGCTGAAATCTACATCAACGGGCGCAAGATGCGCAACGCATCGGAATTGGACCAGCTTTCGTCGGACAACGTGAAGCGGGTAGAGGTAGTCCGCAATCCGGGCGCAAGGTATGACGCTACAGTAAAAGCCGTAGTACGCATTTATACCAAGAAGGCGCAAGGAGAAGGCTTCGGGTTCAACAACCGCTTTGTTGCCAAGTATCAATATGACTGGACGACTGTCGAACAGTTTAACTTTAACTACCGTAAAGGCGGATTTGATTTAGGCGGCACGCTTTTCGGGACGGACATCAATACGGAAGACAACAAGCGGCTTGTTCAGCATACCTTCTTGGATAAGGTGTGGAGGCAAGAAAATGACTTTCATGCCGTTAGCCACGGCCAACATGCAAGTGCCGTATTTTCGCTTAACTACCAGTTCAATGAGAACCATTCCATGGGTGCCCGTTATGAGTTCGACCGCACGCCTAAGTCGGTCTATACGATAGACCCCGTTTATTCGCGGGTATTTCAGGACGGTGCGTTTTATGAGGAAAACACCAGCCGGGGTACGCAGCGATACCCTGCTACCAGCCATGCGCTGAACGTTTACTATAACGGTCAGTTAGGCGATTGGAACATCGACTTCAATGCCGACGGGCTTTGGTCGTACACAAAGGCGTTACAGGATGTGAAGGAACAATACACGACGGAAGGAAGCCCCTTGCAAGAGCAGGTTATCAATACGGACAATAAAAACGAGAATACGCTTTATGCAGCTAAATTGGTGATAAGCCGTCCGTTGGGGGGAGGTAATTTTTCTTTTGGCGGTGAATACACTTACACCGACCGTGTGACCGATTACGTGAATGCCCAGGGCGTTTTGGATGATGTGCATAGCAATATCCGCGAGAATGCTGTTTCGGCTTTTGCGGAATATGCCCGCAGTTTCGGCAATCTGCAAGCCCAGGCCGGGGTGCGTTACGAGCATCTTGCTTCCAATTATTATGAAGGTGGAGTCCGTATCGGGGAGCAAAGCCGCACGTATGACAATGTGTTCCCCACCGTTTCGCTTGCCCTTCCTGTGGGGAAGGCGCAGCTTTCGCTCAATTATACGGGCGGCATCGAACGTCCTTCTTACGGCCTGTTGCGGAGCGACATCCATTATGTCAACCGTTACACTTACGAAGGGGGCAATCCTTTGCTCCAGCCTTCGTTCATCCATCGGCTTTCGGCAGACGCTTCGTATAAGTGGATTTACTTCAATGCCAGTTACGTCCATACGAAAGATGTCGTGATTCAGATAAGCGAGGCTTATTCGGATGACAATCCATCCGTATCAATGTTTGTCCCTGTCAACAAGTTCGATTCGGACAAGCTGTATGCCACCTTGTCTTTGTCGCCTACTATCGGCATTTGGTCACCCCAATTGACTTTGATGCTTCTTCAGCAATGGTATAAGGTAGATACGCCCAATGGTTTGAAGAACTTCAATAATCCGATGGGTAATTTTTCCTGGAATAACCATTTCCGCTTGCCTTGGGGGATTGGTTTGGATGTGGACTTGTCCGCCGTTACGGCTGGCAGCCAGGATAACTGGCAGCAGACGGAGGCGGGCTGGTCGGCAGATTTCAGCATTCTGAAGACTTTCTTGAATGAACGGATCAGCCTGCAATTGCAAGGTACGGATTTGTTTAACTCCAGCCAGGCACGGGCTGTCCAATATAACAGCAAGCGTACGACAATGCTCGACCAGCAAGCCCGCCGCTCTTTCCGCCTTACGTTGCGTTACAAGTTTAACGCCACGAAGAGCAAGTACAAAGGCACGGGTGCAGGTCAGGAGCAGCGGAGCCGTATGTAATTAGTTAATAGTGAATAATGAAATAGGGAATAGTGGATAATTAGTTGATTGATTCTTGCTTATTATTGTTTTAGCTGGCATCGTTTTACGGTTTCCGTCCCAAAAACATACGGTTTTGCATCGAAGCCGTACGTTCTTGGTACGGAAACCGTACGTTTTTGGGACGGAAACCGTAGAAGGGAAACTGTTAGGGAGAGATTCTAATAGAAGAAAATTTCATCATTCTCAGAATTTTATGCGAAAACAGTTTGTGCATTAAAAAGTTATTTGTAATTTTGCAGCCCGAAATGTATAGTTTCGGTTACGAATGAAGAAAACAATAAATACAATAATATAAATAATTAAAAATCAAACAAAATGCCTACTATTCAACAGTTAGTAAGAAAAGGAAGAAAGGTTTTGGTTGAGAAGAGTAAATCGCCTGCATTGGATTCATGTCCTCAAAGACGTGGCGTTTGCGTGCGTGTCTACACTACAACTCCGAAGAAACCGAATTCTGCAATGCGTAAAGTTGCTCGTGTGCGTCTGACAAACTCTAAGGAAGTGAACTCTTACATTCCGGGAGAAGGACATAACTTGCAAGAACACTCTATCGTATTGGTACGTGGCGGCCGTGTGAAAGACCTTCCGGGTGTACGTTACCATATCGTTCGTGGAACCTTGGATACAGCCGGTGTTGCCGGACGTACTCAAAGACGCTCTAAATACGGTGCTAAACGCCCGAAACCGGGGCAAGCGGCTCCGGCAGGAAAAGGCAAGAAGTAATCTGCCCCGCCGAGCGTAACAATTGATTTATTCATTCGTTTTGGTTTGCAGGAAAGGCTTTAAGGTTGAGTAAATGTCTTGGAGGAGACGTTGAAGAAAACAAGAAGGTACAGCCCCAAACTGAACATTATTATTAAATGAAAAATGAGAAAAGCAAAACCTAAAAAACGCATCATCCTTCCGGATCCGATTTTCAACGACCAGAAGGTGTCGAAGTTCGTAAATCACTTGATGTATGACGGTAAGAAGAATACTTCTTACGAAATTTTCTATAAGTCTTTGGACCTGGTAGGAAACAAGCTTCCGGGCGAAGAAAAGTCGGCTTTGGAAGTGTGGAAAAAAGCATTGGACAATGTAACTCCTCAGTTGGAAGTAAAATCCCGCCGTATCGGTGGCGCGACATTCCAGGTTCCGACTGAAATCCGTCCTGAACGTAAAGAGTCGATTTCAATGAAAAACCTGATTGCTTTCGCACGTAAACGCGGCGGAAAGTCGATGGCTGAGAAACTGGCGGCTGAAATTCTGGACGCATACAATGAACAAGGCGGCGCTTTCAAGCGTAAGGAAGATATGCACCGTATGGCTGAAGCTAACCGCGCATTCGCTCACTTCAGATTCTAATCAAGTATATAACTAATTTAAGAAGGATTTAAAATGGCTAAACATGATTTGCATTTGACCCGTAACATCGGTATCATGGCTCACATCGATGCAGGTAAAACCACGACTTCGGAACGTATTCTGTTCTATACGGGTTTGACTCACAAAATCGGTGAAGTACATGACGGCGCTGCTACGATGGACTGGATGGAACAAGAGCAGGAACGTGGTATCACTATCACTTCTGCCGCAACAACCACTTATTGGAACTATGCCGGCAACAAGTATAAAATCAACTTGATTGACACTCCGGGACACGTGGACTTTACCGCTGAGGTAGAACGTTCGTTGCGTGTGTTGGACGGTGCTGTGGCTACATATTGTGCTGTAGGTGGCGTTGAACCTCAGTCGGAAACCGTATGGCGTCAGGCAGATAAGTACAATGTGCCCCGTATCGGTTATGTAAACAAGATGGACCGTTCGGGTGCAGACTTCTTCGAGGTTGTACGCCAAATGAAAGATGTATTGGGCGCTAATCCGTGTCCGGTAGTTGTTCCTATCGGTGCCGAAGAAAACTTCAAGGGATTGGTTGACTTGATTAAGATGAAAGCTATTTATTGGCATGACGAAACCATGGGTGCTGACTATTCAGTAGAGGATATTCCGGCAAACTTGGTTGACGAGGCTAACGAATGGCGCGATAAGATGCTGGAAAAAGTAGCTGAGTTCGACGAGGCTTTGATGGAAAAATACTTCGATGACCCTTCTACCATTACGGAAGAAGAAATCATGCGTGCATTGCGTGCAGGGACATTGAAGATGGAAATCGTGCCGATGCTGTGCGGTTCTTCATTCAAGAACAAAGGTGTGCAGACATTGTTGGATTATGTCTGCGCTTTCTTGCCTTCTCCGCTGGATACTCCGAATATTGTCGGAACAAACCCGAGTACCGGAGCTGAAGAAGACCGTAAGCCGAGCGAAGACGAAAAAACAGCTGCTTTGGCATTTAAGATTGCCACCGACCCGTATGTAGGGCGTTTGACTTTCTTCCGTGTTTATTCCGGTAAAGTTGAGGCTGGCTCTTATATTTTCAACTCCCGGTCGGGCAAGAAGGAACGTGTGTCTCGTTTGTTCCAGATGCACTCTAACAAGCAGAACCCGGTAGAAGTGATCAGCGCGGGCGACATCGGCGCAGGTGTAGGGTTCAAGGATATCCGTACCGGTGATACACTGTGTGATGAAAGTGCTCCTATCGTATTGGAATCTATGGACTTCCCCGAACCGGTTATCGGTATTGCGGTAGAGCCGAAGACTCAGAAAGACTTGGACAAGCTGTCTAACGGTTTGGCTAAATTGGCTGAAGAAGACCCGACATTTACCGTACGTACAGACGAACAGACCGGCCAGACAATTATCTCCGGTATGGGTGAGCTTCACTTGGATATCATCATTGACCGTCTGAAGCGTGAATTTAAGGTTGAATGTAACCAAGGCCGTCCGCAGGTTAACTACAAGGAAGCCATCACGAAGACTGTGGAATTGCGTGAAGTGTATAAGAAACAGTCGGGTGGCCGCGGTAAGTTCGCTGACATCATCGTTACAGTAGGTCCGGTTGACGAAGACTGGAAGCAAGGCGGATTGCAGTTCATCGACGAAGTGAAGGGTGGTAATGTGCCTAAGGAATTCATCCCTTCTGTACAGAAAGGTTTCCAAACCGCTATGAAGAATGGTGTGTTGGCAGGATTCCCGCTCGATTCGTTGAAGGTTGTGCTGAAGGATGGTTCGTTCCACCCGGTAGACTCTGACCAGTTGTCATTTGAGATTTGCGCAATCCAGGCGTATAAGAACGCTTGCGTGAAGGCGGGTCCGGTCTTGATGGAGCCGATTATGAAATTGGAAGTGGTGACTCCGGAGGAAAATATGGGTGATGTAATCGGCGACTTGAACAAGCGCCGTGGCCAGGTAGAAGGTATGGAGACAAGCCGCTCGGGCGCACGTATCGTGAAGGCAATGGTTCCGCTGGCAGAAATGTTCGGTTATGTAACCGCTTTGCGTACGATTACTTCCGGCCGCGCTACTTCATCAATGACTTATGACCATCACGCTCAAGTGTCTTCTTCTATCGCTAAGACCGTATTGGAAGAAGTGAAGGGTCGTGCAGACTTAGTGTAATAGATAATAGTTTGAAGCTGATGAGGGTTAGCGAATGACTCTTAACCCTCATGCTTCATTCTTTTGTTGTATAATTATAAAATAAATAAAATGAGTCAGAAAATTAGAATTAAATTGAAATCTTACGACCACAACTTGGTAGACAAGTCGGCTGAGAAGATTGTAAAGACTGTAAAGGCAACCGGTGCGATTGTGAGCGGCCCGATTCCATTGCCTACTCACAAGCGTATTTTTACTGTGAACCGTTCGACTTTCGTCAACAAGAAGTCGCGTGAACAGTTTGAGTTGTCTTCTTACAAGAGACTGAGTGACA
>CASFRN010000081.1 GCA_949296855.1 uncultured Bacteroides sp.
AGACAAAGACATACAGACAATTGTTATTATTCTTCAGTAGCTCAGTCGGTTAGAGCATCTGACTGTTAATCAGAGGGTCGTTGGTTCAAGTCCAACCTGAAGAGCTGAAAAAGCCCGCTTGAAAGCGGGCTTTTCTTTTACATCCTAATGAATGTCCTCCAACGGACGGCTCAGTTTGAAAATTTGGAGGAGATTAAGCCGTCAGACACCCTTGTTTTATGAAGATACCTTCGTGGGGCGATGAAGATACCTTCGTAAAGCGATGAAGGCACTTTCGATGGCATACGAAGGCACCTTCATCAGAAAACGGTTCTCCGGCTTGACATGGCTGACAGCATACGGAAATAAGAGCCACCCCATTTAAAACCTGTTCAAATTTCACTCAAACTTATTTTAAGCAAAATTCAAAACAGTTTCTTATTATAAGAGAGAATTTATTTCAGCTCCACCGCCAGCGTTTTCTTGACGGGCGGAAAACAGATGGAATTGTCGCAGCACTGATAGCTGACCGTACATTTCACTTCACCTTTGCCGGTCCCGCTGATTTTCTGACGGAACAAGCCGTCGCCGGTATACACCGTTGTCTTGGTTTCACCCAGCGGAGAAAAAGCGGGAGTAATCAGATTGCCTTCCAAGCGGCAACCTTCGGGCAATTCGAATTCGAGCTCCGTAGGCAAGAACGGGTCTTCATCGGATACTTGCGCATACGTATGATAACCCGGATGCACCTTCATGCGGACCACCAATTCATGCGTGCCGTCTGCCAACGTATTGACACCCATCGAAAGAGCTACCGGATTCTTTTCGTCTGTATCTTGCGTCAAGACAGGCTTCTTCACTCCTTCTTTAGCAACAGCCTTCAATACGCTATAATCATTGCCCGGCACGCTACGGTCGAACGTATTCACCAACCAAAGCCAACCGCCCGATTCGGTAAAGAACAGTTTGTCCTGATACGTGTCGTACCATTTACGCCACTCTGCCGGAGTCTCGAAACGGCACAAGGTATAACGCTCCAATACACGGCGAGCCAATGCGGGTTCTTCATTCTTTTCAAGCATCGCGATGCAAGTATCCAGCAGCCGTTTATCGTTATTGGCGATGCCTAACGTACGCACATCTTCGTCAATGTCAAGGTTATAACCTTTTTCATCCGGATAGAACCAATTGCGGTTCTTCTCGAAATAACGTGCATACTCAGCGGCATCATTGCCAAACACATGATATAGCAACGGGAAACGCTGCTTCATATACTCGGCATACGTGGGAGGGTCGGGACGGGTAAAGCCACCAGTCATATACACTTTCTCCATCTGAGTCAATTCTTCCCCCCGTTTCTGTTTTGCCTGAGCCGCTTGCCGGATGCTGTCCACTACATGGTAAAACGCCTCATTCGAAGCATTGTTTTCCTGCCAAGCCTCACGCGAAGCCAGGTATTTCTGCGCATCCGCATTTCCCCGCGTGGCAATGCCCTCGTTCAGCTTACGCGCAATGATGTGCTGTCCGTCAAACTTCGAAATGTAAACGATGGCATTTGCCAAAGCCGCCTTTCCCGCCTCAGTCAAGTAATCGGGCGAAGCCGAAAAGCCCCAATGGAAGAAGTTTCCGTGACGGCCGATAGCTACCGCGTCAATACTCTTGGCACACGTGCCGCTCGAAATGATTTCCGCTTCAGGCGAATCAAGGAAACCACTGGGGCGGCTCACCATACCGATGCGGTACGACGGATCCGTCTGATACGACTTGGTCTGCACCGCCCACATTTCCGTTTCTGCCGGAAGCGTATAACCATACATTTTGGCATACTCGAAAGCACCGGCAGGCGTAGGCTTCATCTCCGGACGGATATCCACCCGAAACGGCCCTTGAAAAATGGGATGGTCTTTCACCCAATGGTGCGCATCCGCTTCCAAGCACAAGCAGAACCAGTCGCACTTACTACCGAGGCTGCGCCCCAGGTCTTCGCTGGCATTGGCGATGCAAAGAGCCGGACGGTCGAAATCATCGGGCAGATAAGCTGCATGTTCATATCTCACCACACGGCCTTGGTCATCATGCTCCAAAATACGCGGACGGATGGGAACTGGCGTACCGTCGAATACCGTTACATCATAATCATCGGACATAGCAACGGTATATTCCTTCGCGTCAATCACTTTTACGGTACGGAAACGCGACTTCAGGAATTTGCCGAACGAAGCCATACGCGACTTCGCCATCTTTGCCACCAAGGCAGAATCGAGGTCGACTGTACCCGCCGTCTCTATTTCCGACGAACCGCCCACATACAATACACTCACTTTTTGCTTTCCTTGCGCGAAAGCACATTGCCATACGAATATGCAAAGCAATGACAAAAGAACAACTCTTCTCATTTAAACAATTCCTCTAAATACGTATAAAACTCTGGACTCTCGCCCACGACAATCTTCTGGATCTTGCCTTCGGGACTGATGACAATCTTCGTAGGATACCCTTCGACGGCATACAGCGCGCTGACATCCACATCGCCTTCGTTCAACACATTCAGCCACGGAAGCTGATGCTTTGCCACAGCAGCTTTCCAACGTTTTTCTGTATCCCGGCAAGAGACACCAAGGAATTCCACTTTCCCATTATACTTAGCATACGCTTCTTTCATTTCGGGGAATCCTTTGATGCACCAACCGCACCAGCTTCCCCAAAAGTCGAGCACCACATACTTGCCGCGCAACGAAGATAGTGCAAGCGGCTTGCCGTTCAAGTCGTTCAACGTAAAATCGGGAGCCTCAACGCCTTCACGAATCTTTCCTGCGGCTGCCACACGCTGTTCTTCCGAAGCAAGCATATCCGTAATCGACTGGATGTAAGGAGCCATCACTCCGTTCTTCACGTTATCCGAAAGCAAAGCGATGCCATCCTTCATCTTTTCTTGTTCAAGAGTGGTCAGCAAATAAGCCGATACATTGTTGTCGGGATGTGTCTGCATGTATTTCCACGTAACCTCTCCCAAGCGGCCGGTTATTGCCTTCGCCTCTTTTTCATACCATACATTCAGCGAATCGCGGTTCTCGCCCGCCTGCATCCGTGCCGTTGCCTTATTGCGCAATGCTTCTAATTCATGCGAAGCCTTATCCAGTTCCGGCTTCACTTCGTTATAATCTTGATAGAACTTGCTGCCCGACAGCGTATAGCCGTCTAATGTGCCGTTCACTACCATCTGTTCTCCCGGAATGACAATGCCGCTGATATACTGGTTGACAGACAACTTTTCCCCAGCCGCCGGCTTGGCAAATAAAGTAACCAAACGCACTTCGTCTGCCGACACATTGAAACCGAAGCTCCCGTTATCAAGCGCAATCGTGTCTATCCGTTCCGTACGCATAAAATCCTTAGACTGCACCATCGCTAAAACGGTATCTGTCTTTATGCCATCCAAATGCCCGCTAACCTGGTATTGTTGTTGGGCAAAAGCGCACGGGCCTGCCGCCAGCAAACCCAGTGCTAAATAGTCTTTTAGTTTCATTTAATCTGCTTTTAATCAATATTTATTGCCAAACTGATTGCCATACGCATGCAGCATTTCCTTGTCCAGCCACGACCCGCGCGAATTGCGGTGGATAATCTTTCCCTCCGGGTTCACCAATACGCAATGCGGAATGCCGCTGAAGTTGTACAACTTTTGCAAATCGCCTCCGAAAGCTTTCAAGTCGGACCCCTGAATCCAGTCCATCTTTTCTTTTTCCAACGCTTTCAGCCAATCTTCCTTCTTTTCGTCCATCGATATGCTGACGATTTCGAATCCCTTGGAGTGATAGAGTTTATAAATCTCTTTCAGATGCGGAATCTCGCCACGGCAAGGCCCGCACCACGATGCCCAAAATTCTATCAAGACATAATCGCCTTTTCCTATATAGTCGGACAACTTGAATTCTTTACCTTCGGGTGTCTGCAGCGTATAATCAATATAAGAAGCACCCACTGCCGACATCTTCACGGAATCGGCTTGCAAGATTACCTCCTTACCCAACGGAGTGCTCTTCAATTCCGCCGGCACCAAAGCTTCCACCTCTTCAATCTGCTGGGCGGTAAAGCGGTCGGCATTCTCTTTCAAGGCACGCAAACCTACCGGAACAGCCGCATTTTCTTTAGCAAAGCCAAACAAGTAATCGGTCAATACAGCGGTAGCCGAATCCATGCGGGTGACAGCTTCGATGCCTTCGGACACCTTGCGTTCTTTCGTATTGCGCAAGTAAGCGTAATAAGCCTTGCCCACTTCGTCACGGGCTTCCATCAAGTCGGTTTTTTTCTGCCGGTAAGTCTGGTAGGCATCGTTCAAAGCCGATCCGGTGATGCTGACATCCGTATAATCATATTCCCCGCTATAGGTATAAAAGTCCAACGGAATGCTGTCAAGGCAAGCCTTAATTTCCACTTGGTCATTCTCCATGAACAGCGGAACGATGGGACGCATCTTCACGCCGCGTTCTCCCATCATCGAACGGGTGCTGTCGGGGAAAATCCTCACCGTCAGCAGTTCCGGTCCTTCCAGCTTGCCGGTAAAACGGAATGTGCCGTTCTCGATAACGGTACTATCCAACGGATTCAACTGAAATATGTCATCGCCCGTACACAAGTAAACGGTTTTCCCTTCTACATCGCCGGTCAATGTTCCGGTTATGCTATAACCTTCGGGTTGCTGGCAAGCCGACAAAGCAACTACGCCCGAAAGCAACCAAACACTTTTCGCTAAATTCTTCATATCCGTATTTTTTATCTTTCATTCTACCATGGCACACAGATGACACCGACCTTATGGATGACCACAGATATTATTTCAAAGAATAATCTGTGAAAATCTGCTTTATCAGTGTTATCTGTGTGCTATAAACTAATTTTATTGATTCTTAATTCCCAAAGATTTCCTTCAATTTGGCATCCAGTTCCGCATCTTCGAACTTGCCGATGATGTTTCCTTCCTTATCTATCAAGTATTTGGTAGGCAAGAAATGGATAGCGTAAAGGTCACTGATGTCGTTCGAGTGGTCCATTCCTGCCAACCCTTTGCTTTTATCCCATTTCAACCCGCGCAATACATGATAAAAATCTTGCACGCCGTCTTTCTCGATAGCCTCGCGCCACTTGTCTTCACTATTGTCGTTATCCGCTACACAGAACACTTCGAAACCTTTGGCGTGGTATTTCTTATACAATTCTTTTACGTGCGGGAAGCTCTTGCGGCAAGGCACACACCACGATGCCCAAAAATCGAGCAAGACGTATTTGCCTTTCAAGTCGGCGATGCCGATGGAATCGCCCTTCCAACTCAAGGCACGGAAAAGCGGAGCGGGCCGACCGGGCTGCGTCCGCTCCAAAGCCGCCAATTCCGCACGGACATCTGCCAAGTTGGCATATTGCTTCACTTCCGCGCTCAAGTTATCGTAGATGCTTTTCAACTCCACATAACCGGTTCTTCCTGTCAGGTAAATCAGATTGTGAGCGGCTACAAACGAAGCGGGATGCGACTTGACAAACTCCGTCCGCATCTGTTCCGCAGCTTCAGACAAACTGTCTGCTTGTGCCGTCAACATCGCTTTACGGGCTTCGTCCGCAGTGCTCTGCATCGAATCACGTAACGCTTGCAACGAATCATACACCTTATTCATCGCCGCATTCAAGCTATCGTTCTCCGCTTGCGAAGCCGATCCGGTGATTGTCGGTTTATTAAATTCGGCGGTATCCAAGGCAATGGCCATCTCGCCAGGTTCCAAGAACACCCCTGCATATTTCACATTGCGGTAATCTTCGGGATCACCTACATACAAGGTAGCCCCTACAACCGGAGCTTCCAACGCCCGGTTAAAAACGAAAGTGCCGTTCGCGATACGCGTGCTGTCTTTCACCATTACCGTATCCTGCACCGTATAAGTCAGGTGTATCCATTCGCCTTCCAGGCCGTTCACTGTACCATTCAATGTACACTGGTTTTCCGGTTGCGAACCACAACCTGCCATCATCGTGCAACCTGCAAAAGTTACTGCTAAGAAATGAAATTTTTTCATATTGTTTTTTTAACTATTTACTGTTTGTAATTCTGCACAATATTCGGATTATTGCTCATCACGTTCTGCGGAAACGGGAATATCCACAACGGAGACTCGGGAGTCAGCGTATAAGAGAATTCTTCCGTAGTGCCCACCATGGTGCGGGTAAACGTTTCCTTCCAGCCGTCCAACTGATTCCACCGCTTGCGGTGGATGAAATTATAGCACGAATAAATGTTCTCGCCGTGCGAAGTCTGCTTCAGGCGCAGGACGGCATCCGCTTCGGTAGTTACCGTACCTTCCAGCGGCTGATAAATCTCAGGATTGATGCGGTTCACACGAATCGCGTCGAGGGCACGCATCGCTTCATCGTAATTGCCCTTGCGGATTTCCGCTTCGGCAACAATCAGGTACATGTGCGTGGTCTTCAAGCCGACCATGTTCCAGCCAGAATTCAGGTCGAACGTCACAGTCAAGCCCGGCAAGCCCAACATGGATCCAGCCATATCGCCCAACCCCGCATACATCTTGCTCATCGTATCAATCAGTTCCAAGCTGGCGTGTCCCGGTTCGAAACGCGCCTCTGCCTCGGGAGTGATAGCGGTATAGAATTCGATAGAATGTACATAGAACAAATCTTCTTCACACTCCAAGCGAGGACGCAACAACACATTGTAGGATTGCCCCATCAGGTCGGTGCTTGTGCTCAGCATTGCATTGTAATCGTCTACCGCGCTGTTGAGTGCCAGTGCCTGACGAGCCGCTTCCTCTGCCTCATCGAACTGTTGCATACTGAGCAACGCCAAGGCTTTCACCGCGTATGCGCACGGTTTGCTCAGCCGCATCCGGTTGACTGCCACCAAAGGAAGCCCGTCAAGGTCGATGGCTTCCTGCACATCGGCAAGGATATGGTCGTACACTTCTTGCACGGTAAGCTGCACCGTAGGCTGAGAGATATCCTGCGTTTCCAGCAGATAAGGGATACCGGAATCCTCGGCAGCGGTAGCGGGATTGTACGCCTTGGCAAACTTATTCACCAACAGGTAGTGGGCATAGGCACGGAGTGTCAACGCCTCGCAACGCAACTGGTTCTTCATCGCTTCGTCGCCCGTAGCCTCCCCCAACTGGGACAGGATGGGGTTGGAAATAGTGCCTACATAGCCATAATATGTGCTGTATTCACCATCGCTGGAAGTCAGTTCCGCCAGCCTGTCCTGCAACGATTCGTCCCACGAAAGGATAATCGAGTTGCGCGTCGGCGTAGGCTGGCTCAACAACGTCGGGATGTTTTGAAGCGTCTCTATCTTATCGCCTACAAACTGCGGACCGTCGCCCGCATCTGTATAAAACTCCGTATTGAGCAACATTTCCAACTGGGTGGTAGTGGAAAGCAGGTTCTTTCCCTTGGGCTGCACATCGGTAAAATCGGAGCAGGAAGTGAAAGCAAACAATGCGCTTCCTAACAAGCAGCCATATACTATATTTCTTTTTTTCATCTTTCTCATTTGCTATTTTACAATTTACTATGTACCATTTACAGATTCACATTCAATCCGAAGACGAACGAACTCGGGTTGCGGATGCCCAGCGTTTCCGGATCGACACCCACTTTGTTCTTAACCCACAGGTAATGCGGATTGTCTACCTGGAAGCTCAACGCCAAGCGGTTAATCTTTAAATGACGCAACCATTGCTGCGGGAATTCATACCCAAACACAATGTTACGGATTTTCAAGAAATCGGCATCGTGTACGGAGATATCACTGTAACTCGGTTCTGAACCTAAAGACGTAGAAGCGTAACGTCCGATACCCGGTGTATTGGTGGGATTCTCCGGCGTCCATGCATTGGCAAAATAACTGGGTATCGCGTAAGTGGGCACCGCAAACGTTTCTTCTTCAGCCAGCGCACGCATCTGGTGACCGCCATAGTATGCCATCAAGATACTCAGGCTAAACCCGTTCCACGTAAATCGGTTGTCCATGCCCATAATGGTTTTCGGCTCGGTCTGACCGGAATATTCCAATATATCAATGCTGCGGCCTTGCGCACTATGCGCAGTTCCCCCATCCTCGATATACCATAACGTCTGACCCTTTTCGCCTTCTACATCGCTGATGCCCGCAAAACGGTACGACCACAAGGCACTGGAAGGATAACCTGTCCGGTAGGGCGTACTAATCAACTGATAAGCCGAAGTTGCCGGATTCTGCACATCGGTCACTACATTTTTGTTATACGACATCGTGAAACTGGTGCTCCAACCAAAAGCCTTGCGGCGGCGGGGAACGAACCAATCGTAACTGATGGCCAATTCCACACCGCGGTTGCGGATACTTGCCGTATTGTAATACATCGAAGTAAATCCGGTGGTCGGGTCAAGCTGGCGAGGCGCAAATACGTCAGTCCCTTTCTTGTTGTAAAAATCGAGCGAACCTTGCAGGCGGTTGTTCAAGAACGAGTAGTCGATACCTACATTCGTGGTAGCATTCCGTTCCCACTTCAAGTTGGGATTAGCAGGGCTTTCCACCGTGCCGTAAGGCAAGTTGGTAAATTGGTTCATGCCGGTAGAAGTGGCGGTCATGTAGCTGGTAGCTCCCTGATAGATGTTACCCGTCACACCGTAGCTGACGCGCAGTTTCAAAAAGTTAATCCATTCCACCGGTTTCAAGAAGCCTTCCTGATGCAAGTTCCAACCTGCACCGACCGACCACAACGGACGGCCACGATATTTAGCGTTCAGGCCGTACACATCGGCATAGTCTTTACGGAACGAACCAAATACGTTGTAACGGTTATCGTAAGTATAAGTCAGCGTGAAGTAACCCGAAGCATACCGGTGAAACTGTTCCACCACCGGTCCCATCCCGTTACGGAAATATTCATTGAACACAAACTGCTGTGCCGGATATCCTCCGCTGCTTGCCATATAATAAGGGCTGTACGTCATCGTACTCAGCGTACCGAAGTCCACCGTATGCGTCGAACTGTTCTGCAGCTGGTCATCGTATCCCAAAATCAAGGCTTTCGCACCGTTCGACTTTGTCTGACGAAATTCCAAACCGGCAATGGCATTCACGGCATGCTTGCCGAAAGTATTCGCATAGTTGAGCTGCCCGCGAGCCGTCCAATAACGGCCATACGTATTGGTAGAACGTAACATACCGCCGTTTTGCGGGGTCATGTACGAAATCTTGCCGTCCGCTCCCATGGTCGTATAGGCATTGCGGATGCTGCGCGACACGTGGCTGGCTTCATTGGCAAGCCAGTCTGTCTGCACCTTATCTGTTTCGTAAATGAACTGTGCGTTCGCCGTCAATCCCTTGACAATCTTAAATAACAAGTCTGTATGATAACGGAAATGCTGGCGGCGCGTCGTTTCGGTATTATTATAGAACTCGTCCTTGATATTGACACCCAAATCGTGAAGCCCTTCCGCTCCCTTTCCGCTCCAATATTGATTGCCATCGTACCAATAATAAAACAAATTCGCCGAGCCGTCTTCATTATACATCCGCTCGTAAGCCGGGACAGCCCACGGATTGGCATGGCTGGAATTGTAATCATAACCCGGACCGACCGACTTATCGTGGATAGCGTTGAAGCTGAACGTAGCGGTCAGCCACGAAGCCACATCGTAAATGCCTTTGTAATTGATATTAAGCGAACTCTTGTCCGAATTAATCTGCCCACTGTTGTCGAACTTGTAGTTCAAAGTCAAATTGCTTTGAAACTTATCGGCACGGCTGCGCAACGACAGGTTGTACTGCTGCAAAATCTGTTGCTTGTAAATGTTGTCGCCATATTCCTTGGCAAAATTATTTTTCTTCAAGCCGTCCAACACGTTATGCAAGTCATAGCAAGAGATTTCCCCTTTCGCGAAACGATAATAAGCATACTGAATGGGAGAAATGTAACTTGTACCGCTCTCTATATTTTGCAAAGTGCTTGTCAGAGGGTCGGCTATTTCACCGTCGTTATCAAAAAAATAATAGTTCCAGTAATCCGATTCGATGTCCACCTGCTGTTCGGGCGTGAGGTAGAAGTTGTCGGCATAGTCCATGTTCTTCTTCTCCCAAATGGTCAGGTTGGCGGAAAAGTCGATGTCAATCTTTCCCTTCTCTTTCGCGTTCTTAGTGGTAACGACGATGATGCCGTTCGAAGCCCGCGCACCGTAGATAGCGGTTGCGGCGGCATCCTTCAACACGTTGACACTCTCGATGTCGTACGGGTTCAAGTCTTCAATCTTTCCTTCAATAGGCACGCCGTCTACCACCAGCAACGGAGTGGTTTCGGCATAAAGCGAGCTGGTACCACGGATGGTCATCTTGCCGTCGTACGTACTCAAACCAGCCACACGCCCTTCCAGGTTATTCATGATATTGGGCACATAGCGGGTAGCCAGGTCTTCGGCACGCACTATGGCTACCGAACCCGTCATCTTTTCCTTCGCAATGTCCTGATAACCGGTTACCACCACTTCGTCGAGCATCGCGTTGTCGTCCTTCAACGTAAAAGTCTCTTCCACTCCCGGCTTCATATCCACCTCGATGGTCTTCTTGCCCAAGAACGAAATAAGCAACGTCACCTTCTCGCCGCTGACACCCGGAATAGCAAACCCGCCGTTCATATCGGTTATCATCCCCTTGCGGGTGCCTTTCAGCAATACCGATGCTCCGATGACCGGTTCGCCAGTCTCGTCGAACACCTTACCCGACACTACATGACGGCTGGCAGGCTGCGGGCTGCGCGGCTTCTGCACAATGGTGTAAATGCCGTTCTTCTCTGTATAAGTCAACGACGTATGCGCCAACAGGGCATCCAGCACTTCTTCCACCTCTTTATCTTGGAAGATGTGTGCCCGGCAACGGACACGCGAAGCCACATCGGTGTTATAGACCAACTGTACGGCTGTAGCCCTCATAATCTGTTGGAACGCCTGGTCCAACGTACCTCGCTCGATGCGAACCGAAATCGCTTGAGCGAATGCGGAAGCCGGGATAAGCAAAGCGCCTCCCAACAACAAAGCACAAAAACATGTAACGATTTGTTTCATAAACACTCTCTATTAGTATTAAATGATTAATGAATGGTTTCTATTCGGATATAATGATGCGTTTGCCTTGCAGCTTGAACTTCAGCCCCACCGTCCGCTCGTAACTGTCGAGCAAGATGCGGATGTCGTCGTAACGGTAAAGCCTGCCCGACAAGCGGATGTGACGCATAGCATCGGAAGTAAAGACGGGGGTAAAATCATACCAACGCGACAACGTAGTCATTATCTCTTCCAATGTCTGTCCGTGGAACACAAACTGATGGTCTATCCACGCCACATATTGGCTGACATCTACCGGACGCACATCCACTTCGCCCGTCTCAGCACGGTATTCCAATTGCTCCGACGGATGCAAACGCACTTCTTCCACTCCCGGCGCACGGAAACCGATACTACCCTCTACCAGCACAGCAGACAAAGGCTCGCCCGCATAACAAGAAACATTAAAACGCGTACCATACACCGTAACGGCGGCAGCGCCTACACTGACCACAAAAGGACGCTTAAAGTCTTTCTCCACATCGAAGAAAGCCTCCCCTTCCAGGTACACCTTCCGCTCGCCGGACGCGACAAGCTTGGCAGGAAAACGGAGTTCCGATTCTGAATTGAGCCAAACCTGCGTACTGTCGGGCAAACGGAACATAAACTCTTGCCCGGCTTTGACTGCCAACGTATGATATATCACCGAATCCGCCCGATTATCAACATCGGCAGAAGCCATCAAACCGGCAATCTCCCCGCTGTTCTGCACGGCAATGTCATACTGACGCCCGTCTGCTAATGTCAATACCGCTCCGCCCTCGCCCGGAACTATCCGACTGGGCTCTTCACGATTCCAAAAATAAAAAGAAAGGGAGCATACCAACACAAAGAGAGCCGCCACGCTTCCCCAACGCAGCCAACGAAGCTGACGGGGACGCCTGAATGCCTGGCGTTCAAACCGAACCGCCATCCGCTCACCATAATCTTCGCGCTGAAGCCGAAGAATGCGCCTTGCCAATTCACGGCCGCGGATACGGCCGAACAACCTGCGGTGGGCTTCCGACTGGTTCAACCATTCGTCTAAACGTGCGTTTTCTTCCTCGGTCAAAGGAATATCCAATATCCGTGCGGCTATCAAACTTGATAAACTTTTCTCTTCTGAATCCATAATTACAGCGTCTTTTATAACAATAGACGGCTCTTAAAGCCAAAAGAGATGACAAAGTATCGCCGTTTTAACACAAAAAGGAATAAAATAAAAGCAGAAACAGTAAAAAATCTTCTTTCGACAAAGAAGCAGCGAGTTGCTTCAAAGCTCGGTATTTCAAGGTTTTGACCGTATTGACGGAAATATGCAACCGTTCGGCTATCTCCGGCATGGTTTTCCCGTCCAGGCTCAACAAAATGATGCGGCGGTTCTGTGGCGGCAATTTCCTGATTGCCTCGGCTATCAGGTGCGAGCTTTCCGCCTCAATGATATGCTCTACAAACGACTCGTTGGAAGAAACCTCCATATAGTCATCTAAGCTCCTTTCCTTCTCGCCCGAAGTAAAGTAAGCCCATTTGTCAATAATCGTGTTCCGCAAGATAGTAAAGAAATATTTTTGAACCGACTGTACCTTGCCGATGGCCTTGCGGTGTGTCCACAACTTTACGTAAGCTTCCTGTAAGAAATCGTCAATCAGTTCCGGATTGTCTACATACCGACTGGCAAAAGCATAAAAGAGAGCGGAATTATCCCGTATGAAACACTTCATACAAGATTCATCCCACGTCGATACATCTAAAGGCAACCCCTCGTTCATTTCAATACCCCCTTATTTCATTCAATAACGGTGGCAAAATAAACACATTACAAGTAAAAAAACAACAAATTAAGCAAAAAATCTTTTCGAATTCCAACAAAAAGCATAAAGACACTTAAAAATCGAAAGACAACTGACCGTCGCCTAACAAATTAAAACTTTTCCGATGATAAGGAGTAACGCCATACAGGCGAATCGCTTCACGATGCGCCTTGGTAGGATATCCCTTGTTCTTCTTCCAGCCATACGCCGGATACGTTTTATCCAGCCCGCCCATATAATCATCACGATAGGTTTTAGCCAAAACCGAAGCGGCGGCAATAGACAAATACTTCCCGTCGCCTTTCACCACAGTGGTATGCGGTATCCCCAAATAGGGCTTAAAACGGTTCCCGTCAATCAGCAAATGCTGCGGACGTATCGACAACTTGCCAACTGCCCGGTGCATCGCCAAAAAAGAAGCGTTCAATATATTGATTTCATCTATTTCTTCCGGCGAAACGATACCTACCGCCCACGACAATGCGTCCCGTTCGATAACCTCCCGCAAACGGTAACGCTGTTTCTCGGTAAGCTGCTTGGAATCGTTCAACACTTCATTCCGATAGTCGGAAGGTAAAATAACAGCCGCTGCATAAACAGCCCCAGCAAGACATCCGCGCCCTGCCTCGTCGCATCCCGCTTCAATCAAGCCTCTGTGTAAATAAGGTAATAACATAATTTTAAACGCAATTTATTCCACATCCGGGTAAACTAAAAGAAACACACCTGCAAGATTAATAACCCGCTCGCTGTAAGATTAATAATCTTACAAAAAGCGCAGCCGGATAGCCCAGCCATACCAGCTACCACAACAAGGTTACGAAATGCGCTGATACACCCCATCGGACAGCTTTCCACCTCACAGCAACAAAAAAACCGGAATCATTTCAGATTCCGGTTCCTTCAAATATATAGCATTTACAGAATTATTCAGCTTTGGGGGCTTCCTCTGTAGCAGTTTCAGCAACAGGTGCTTCTGTTGCGGTCGCTTCGGCTGCAGGAGCTTCAGCGGCAGCCGACTTCTTCGAACGACGGGTGCGGGTAGTCTTCTTAGCAGCAGTTTTCGCCATATTTTCATTATAGTCAACCAGTTCGATAAAGCACATTTCCGCATTATCTCCCAAGCGGTGACCAGTTTTAATGATACGAGTGTACCCACCCGGACGGTCTGCAACCTTAACAGAGATTTCCTTGAAGAGTTCGGTTACAACATATTTATCTTGCAAATAGCTGAAAACCACACGGCGTGAATTAGTTGTATCATCTTTTGAACGAGTGATCAACGGTTCAACGTATTTCTTCAAAGCTTTAGCCTTCGCAACAGTCGTAGTGATTCTTTTGTGCTTAATCAAAGAACAAGCCATATTCGACAACATAGCCTTTCTATGAGAAGCAGTACGACCTAAATGGTTAAATTTCTTATTGTGTCTCATTTTTTATTCTTTATCTAATTTATACTTAGAAATATCTGTTCCAAACGACAGATTCAGACTCTCGAGCAAATCATCAAGCTCCGTGAGCGATTTCTTACCGAAGTTACGGAATTTCAACAAATCAGTCTTATTGAACTGTACCAAATCTCCTAATGTTTCCACATCGGCAGCTTTCAAACAATTCAAGGCACGGACAGACAAGTCCATATCAACCAATTTGGTCTTCAGCAACTGGCGCATATGCAAAACTTCTTCATCGAATTCTTCATTACCGTCGGCGTCTGCCGTTTCAAGAGTAATCTTTTCGTCTGAGAACAGCATAAAGTGGTAAATCAGAATCTTTGCAGCTTCTTTCAGCGCTTCTTTCGGGTGAATGGAACCATCCGTCGTAATCTCAAGCACCAACTTTTCATAGTCAGTCTTCTGTTCCACACGGTAGTTTTCCACCGCATATTTGACATTACGAATCGGTGTGTAAATAGAATCGATAGGAATTACATTCACATCGGTGCAGAATTCCCGGTTTTCATCAGCCGGAACATAACCGCGACCTTTGTTGATTGTAAGATCTATCTGCATAGTTGCTTTTGAATCTAAATGGCAAATAACTAATTCAGGATTTAACACTTCAAATCCGGTCAAATACTTACCAATATCACCTGCCTTAAATTCAGTAGAATTCTCAACGGTAATGCTAACCTTTTCATTTTCGAATTCCTCAACTATCTGCTTGAATCGAACTTGCTTCAGATTCAAGATAATGTTAGTAACATCTTCTTTCACACCAGGAACGGTGGCAAATTCATGCTCAACACCTTCAATATGAATTGTGTTAATCGCATAGCCTTCCAAGGAAGAGAGAAGAATACGGCGTAAAGCATTACCAACGGTAATACCGAAACCGGGTTCAAGCGGACGGAATTCAAACTTCCCAAATTTAGAATCCGCTTCCAACATTAATACTTTATCAGGTTTTTGAAATGCTAATATCGCCATGAAATTAATTATTTATTATTTAGAGTACAATTCTACGATCATGTGTTCTTTTATGTTCTCAGGGATGTCTGCTCTTTCAGGGATATGCAACATCTTGCCCACCTTCAAGTTTTCATCCCATTCCAACCAAGGATATTTGCTGTGATTGAATCCGGCCAATGAGTTAGCGATAACTTCCAAAGACTTAGATTTTTCACGAACACCTACCAACTGACCCGGCTTTACAGAGAAAGAAGGGATATTAACCACCTTACCGTCCACTGTAATATGCTTATGACTTACCAACTGACGGGCAGCGGCACGCGTAGGAGCAATGCCCAAACGGAACACGACATTATCCAAACGGCACTCAAGGCTTTGCAACAGGATTTCACCGGTAATACCGTTCTTACGTGCTGCTTTCTCAAACAGATTGCGGAATTGTCTTTCCAACACACCGTAAGTATATTTAGCCTTTTGCTTTTCAGCCAACATCAGCCCGTATTCCGAAGTCTTTCTACGACGGGTGTTGCCATGCTGTCCAGGAGGATAATTTTTCTTCGACAAAACTTTATCAGCTCCAAAGATTGCTTCACCGAATTTACGTGCAATTCTTGATTTTGGTCCAGTATATCTAGCCATTTTCTTTGATTTAAATTAATTGTTATTCATGAACTCAATTTGTTGCAGCCGCGATTACAGAAAGGAAATGCAATCCATGTTATCTAACAAAATCAAGTTACATTTTTAATAGGTTATCTTTAATAATTATACTCTTCTTCTTTTCGGAGGACGACAACCGTTATGCGGCAATGGAGTTACGTCGATGATTTCAGTAACTTCGATTCCGGCACCATGTACAGTACGGATAGCAGACTCACGTCCGTTTCCAGGACCCTTCACATAAGCTTTCACTTTTCTCAAGCCAAGATCATACGCCACTTTTGCGCAATCCTGAGCAGCCATCTGAGCTGCATAAGGAGTATTTTTCTTAGAACCTCTAAATCCCATCTTTCCGGCAGAAGACCAAGAGATGACTTGACCTTCACTATTCGCCAAAGATACGATAATGTTGTTGAATGATGAATGTACATGCAACTGTCCGTTAGCATCTACTTTCACATTTCTCTTTTTAGCTGCGACTGTTTTTTTTGCCATATCAACAATTATTATTTAGTAGCTTTTTTCTTATTTGCAACGGTTTTCTTTCTTCCCTTACGTGTACGGGCATTGTTCTTCGTGCTTTGTCCTCTTACAGGAAGCCCCAAACGATGACGCACACCACGATAGCATCCGATATCCATCAAACGCTTAATGTTCAATTGGATTTCCGAGCGCAAATCACCTTCTACCTTATATTCAGTGCCAATAATCTCACGGATCTTAGCTGCCTGATCATCAGTCCAATCCTTCACTTTCAAATCACGATCAATGCCAGCCTTATCCAAAATTTTTGCTGAGCTACTGCGTCCGATACCATAAATGTATGTCAACGCAATCTCACCTCTCTTGTTCTGAGGTAAATCTACACCAACTATTCTTATAGCCATATACTCAATTATTTTTCTGCAAAAATAATAATAAAATTATCCTTGACGTTGTTTATACTTAGGATTTTTCTTATTAATAACATACAAACGGCCCTTACGTCTCACGATTTTGCAATCCGGCGTACGCTTCTTTAATGATGCTCTTACTTTCATATCTATATACTTTTTATTTATATCTAAAAACGATTCTTCCTTTTGACAGGTCGTATGGCGACATTTCCACACGAACCTTATCACCCGGTAAAATTTTAATGTAATGCATTCTCATCTTGCCGGAAATATGAGCGGTAATTTCATGTCCGTTTTCCAGCTCCACACGAAACATTGCATTAGACAATGCTTCTACAATTACTCCATCTTGTTCTATTGCAGCCTGTTTTGCCATATATCAATTCCCTTTATTTCTCAATACGTCTTCTATATAATCGAACGATGATAAAATATCAGCCTTGCCTAATCCCACAGCGACTGTATGTTCAAAGTGTGCGGCACATCGGCGGTCTGCAGTACGGATAGTCCAACGGTCGTTCTCCATAACAATCTTCCGATTGCCTAAAGTTATCATCGGCTCGATAGCGATGCACATTCCCTTTTTCAACAAAGTACCCGTCCCTCGTTTCCCATAATTGGGAACCGGAGGATCTTCATGCATTTCCTTACCGATACCATGTCCGACAAACTCACGAACCACGCCATACGACTCTGCTTCGCAATGCTGCTGAACAGCATGACCGATATCGCCTAAGCGTTTTCCATGAACAGCGTTTTCAATTCCTTTATATAACGCCTCCTTCGTTGTCTTCAAAAGAGCCGCAACCTCGGGATTGACATCGCCCACACAGAATGTATACGCTGAATCACCGCAATACCCATTCATGTACGTTCCACAATCAATGGATACGATATCCCCTTCTTTCAAAGGGGTATCATTGGGGATTCCATGTACAACCTGCTCGTTCACCGAAGTACAGATAGATCCGGGGAACGGCCCCCCATAAGGGTTAGGAAACCCCTTAAAAGTAGGTACAGCCCCATGGTCTCTGATAAATTCTTCAGCTACCTTATCCAACTGTTTAGTTGTTATCCCCGGTTCAATCAACTTAGCCAGTTCAGCCAAAGTTCTCCCCACAAGGAGATTACTTTGGCGTAACAGTTCTATTTCATCATCAGTCTTTAGAAATATCATATTGAATGCAAAATTAATATGCAGCTACACCCGACCGGCCTTTAATCCGCCCGGAAGTCAACAGTCCATCGTAATGGCGCATCAATAAATGACTTTCCACTTGCTGTAAAGTATCAAGCACAACACCAACAAGAATCAACAAAGATGTTCCGCCGAAGAATTGCGCAAACTCTGCCTGCACTCCGAATATACCCGCAAAGGCCGGAAGAATGGCGATAATCGCCAAGAACAACGACCCCGGCAACGTGATTCGCGACATAATCAAGTCGATATAGTCTGCCGTGTTTTTACCCGGTTTGATACCCGGAATAAAACCGTTGTTCCGTTTCATGTCTTCAGCCATCTGACGAGGATTGATTGTCAGCGCAGTGTAAAACCACGTAAAGGCAATAATCAAGATAGCGAATACCAAATTATACCAAAAACTGGTATGATCGACAAAGGCACGCGCTATGCCACTGGCAGAAGCCACATTCGAAAATCCTACAAGGGTAATAGGAATAAACATAATAGCTTGCGCAAAGATAATCGGCATTACATTTGCGGCATTCACCTTCAAAGGAATGTATTGTCTTGCACCACCATATTGCTTGTTACCGACAATACGTTTCGCATATTGCACTGGAATCTTACGGACACCTTGCACCAAAAGGATAGCAGCAGCAATTACCAAAATCAACACGATTATTTCAAGCAAGAACATGATAATACCTCCTGCACCCGGAGAAGCAAGGCGGGAAACAAATTCACCCGAGAAAGCTTGCGGAAGCCGTGCGATGATACCAATCATGATAATCAAAGAGATTCCGTTTCCGATACCTTTATCAGTGATTCTTTCTCCCAACCATAAGATAAACATACTTCCAGCAGCCAAAATGATGGTAGAAGTAATAATAAAGATAGTCCAATCTAATGAAGCATTAAGAGCCGGACCTGCCTGCATTTTCAAGTTGATCAGATAAGACGGAGCCTGAAAAATCAAAATAAAAATAGTCAGAATACGTGTATACTGATTGATTTTCCTACGCCCGCTTTCACCTTC
>CASFRN010000082.1 GCA_949296855.1 uncultured Bacteroides sp.
ATGAAGACGAAGAAGTGCCAAGCTCGAATGAATATACGGGTAGAATACCAGATTCCTTATTCGCAGGCAAAGATTGATAACACGCACCTCAATCGCCTTAAACGGCGATTAGCTGCAAACCATTATAAACCCCTAAAAAACAAACGACAATGAGCATTTTTTTGAAAGTGGTACAACGCATCAACCCGTCAGAACCGGACGAGCCTAAGAAATGGTATCCCGTTCAGTACACCACCAAGATGGTGGACGAGAGCGAAGTGGCTATGCTGATAGCCGACGAAACTACACTCAACCCGATGGAAGCGGCGATGGCGATACGCCAGTTGCGCAAGGTGGTGCAACGCCTGTTGCTGGACGGCAAGAGCGTGAAGCTGGGCGACTGGGGCACGTTCAACATCACCCTCAACACCGAGGGCGCGGAGCGCAAGGAAGACCTCACCGCCCACAACGTGAAGCGGGTGAACATCAACTTCCAGCCCGCCGACGAGATGAAAGCCGCCATGCAGAAGGCGGACTTCGTGTGGCTGGACAAAATCGTGGAAGGCGGCACGGCTTCCGGCAGCGATGACGAGGAAGGGCTTCCCTCCGTGCAGGACGACGAGACGGAAACCCCGTCAGAAGTCTGAACGACTCGCCCCGGCAGGTTGCCCGACCCGTTTCCGTGAGTCGGGCAACTTGAAACCGTGAGTTGGGCAACTCAAAGTTCTGAGTTGGGCAACTCAGCTCGGTGAGTCGGGCAACTTGGAAAAGTGAGTTAGCGGGGGATTGACGGTTAAGCAGAAATAATAGCGGATTTATAACATAATACACCTACAAAAAAAGAAATAACAAATGAAACAGAAAAAGCAATTATTCAAAAATGGACGAGAAGGTCAAATTCTTCTTAAAGATTGGAACACCGCTAATGGGTGTATAGCCTCGGACAGAATTACAGTAGATGGATTACCTGTTGGATATATGTATCGTGAAAAACCGGACGAAGGTGCTTGGAATGAAGGGTATGATAGTGGATGGCGATTTATGGCTGGAGATGAGAGCGACGAATATCTGCAAACGGCTGAAAATAGTGGTGTCTATACGCTAAATACTATCTGCCAATATGACCCTGATATAATTCCGTTACTTCATGCTCCATACGAAACAGCTTATATCAGAGATGAGAACGGTGTATTTCAAGAGATACCTTTAGACCCTTTGGAAGAATAATGCTGGCAACAATCGAATAAACGGTTCTAACGGTTAGTCGTTCGCAATCGGTAGGCAACCCGTCCGGACTTGGCGCAGGTTCATCCGGAAAAAGCCCGTCCCCTGCGAGGGAATGGATTTCCGCTATCCCGGCAGGCTTTTCATGCCCGCAGGCTCCATCTTCTTCATGGCGGTGCCGGGCATCGTGCCGCCGCGGTTCGGGAGGGGGCGCATTTATTCATACAATTAATACATTATCAGAAATGAAAAAAATAAGTCCTGCCATATTGATTATACTTGTTGTGCTTTTTTGCTCTTTCAATTCCATAGGTGATAGCATCAAGGTGGAACAAGTCCCATCCGATTATCCTATTTTTGTAAGGAAATCTAACAATGGAATTTACCGTATTTCTTACCCTTTGGTTTATCGAATACATAATTCATCAACTAAAAGATATAGAATCAGAGTGAATTATTACTATGGTAATCCTCCATACTCATACTCATTAGAAAGTGAGTGGAGTCCTGTCTTTGTATTACGGAATTCCAATAATGAGATAGTTCGTGCGACAGAACGAGGACGGCTGATTATTGAAGGTTTAGAAACTAAAGAATACATTGTGTATCCTGGGCATGGTGTACCTGAAGAGGATTCTTTGCGATGTTTGCTTGAAACATATTTCAATAAGAACGATTCTTTGCCATGTCCATACAAAATAATAGATACAGTGTATTTTGGAAATGCGCAAAAAATGGGTAAACTAAGTGATTTCAGAAAGGCACATCCTGATGTAATAAATGATTTTTTAGGTAAGGACAGCGTTAAATTCGGATTTTACCTTTTATGGGAGAAAGTTTTACCAGAGGTATATGTCCTTCCAGTTAAAATAGATTTTGATAACAAGGAACGATAACACCTAAACGGCATTCCTCACCAAACCATTAAAGGCATGATGAAATTATTGGAGAAATATTACAACATCAATTATTACTGCACTTATAAGCTGCTGTTTTTCCTTTGTTGGAGGCTGCTAAACCCTTTGTATTGGCTAAGCCTCTTGAAATGGGACAACCGCTATATAAACCGATGCATTTCAATTGATAAGCGACAAGAAGCAGCCGGAATGGATAAAGGTATCAATGGCACCATCTGCATTTGGGCGACCCACACCCCATGCATCATCAGCTTTTGGATGCTCTGCCTTGTCTGCCTTGCCTGCATCAAGATTTTCAAGGTAGGATTATTGAGCATCTTGGATATGGTTTTTGGAAACATCTTCCTCTGTGTCTTGCTTTTCGCAGTCATCGTGC
>CASFRN010000083.1 GCA_949296855.1 uncultured Bacteroides sp.
CCCAATTCGGATTCTGTACCAAATTCTCGTTCAATAACAAATCTCCAGTAGGCAGAGGGTATAGATAATCACGGGATTCATCGAATTGTTTCGTGTTATCCTTGAAACCTATCAGATTACCATGGTCGCCTTCCGTCAGTTGAAGTACGCCTCCAATCTCTACACTTTGTGAAGCAGTCGTGGAAGGAGCCGTCCCTGTGTATAGCAACAAATCGGGAGTTCCGTCACCATCCAAATCGAATTCACCTAATGAAGGGAAGTACATTCCGATGAAATGAGGTTCCAGCAATTTGCCGACCTTCCATCTTACCAAGTCATCCCAACGGAATCCTTCCATCACCAATTCAATCCGTCGTTCTCTCCTAATTTCCAAGATAATGCCTTTATTACTTCCAGATACGTTGGGGTACAAGAAAGACAAAACAGCATCGGGGAACTGATTAGCTGACGCCATATCCAAATTAGGCATACTTACACGGCTACGTATCAACCGAATGGTACGGTCAATATCATCCTGTGTGATGATTCCTAATTCAGCTTTTGCTTCCGCATAATTTAGCAGAACTTCCGCATAACGGATAAACGCCACATCCTGATAAGATGCTCCGTCACCGTCTTGTGTTTCATCGGATAAAAACTTACACAATTGATAACCTGTCATCGTAGCGGCAAAATCGGGAAGTAAAGTCGCCGTTCCCCCTATACGCTGATATCCCAAAGAACGAATTGTTTGCGCTAAACGGCGGTCACGGCTCTGCATTTCTTCATAAAATTCCATTGTCTCATATCCGTCCTTATTTGTAAACGGGGTTCCGTTCATCTGTAAATAAGAATCCACCAAATCTTTTGTCAAACCGATGTCACGTTGGGTCCGTGATGTCAGGTAATAATTCACATTATGCATCCGGTTCAAAGTCAACGAATAACGGCGTCCCAAAATCACTTCCTCCTCTTTTAACGTAGAAGCGAATAAGTCCCTATAATCCGTATCCGGATTACCTGTACTATATAAGGTATAGCCGGATTCGTCCATTACGCGCTGTGCCGCTTCGTATGCCTTCTGCAATAAGACATCGCTTTCGGGCAAATTCAATTCCGTATGATATTTGCGGAATGTACCTTCATACAAACAGACACGGGAAAGGAGAGCCAATGCTGTCCAGCGGGTAACTTGATCGGACGCACGTTCATTTCCTAACTTGTCTACGGCTATCTCCAAATCTTCCACAATCTTACTGACTACAAACTCACGGCTATCACGTGCCTTATACAATAAGTCTGCATCATCAGTCTGAATAACTGTTTCATACCAAGGTACATCGCCGAAACGCTTCACTTTATCGAAATAGAACCACGCACGGAAGAATCGGGCAACCCCTTCGTATTTATTGCGCCCTGCTTCATCGGTACAACGTTGGTAATTGTCGAAGAACAAATTGATATCACGCAAATCTTCCCAATCCCATCCGCCACTTCCAGTTTCAGAGGGAAGAATCCGTTCGTGGCTACGTTGTTCTTCCGGTATGCTGGAATACAACACATTGTCTGTCTTTAAGTCATCATCGATAATGTTGCGGATAGACGGAAGTTGTTCATAAAAGCCATTTGTATACAACCGCAAGTCATCTGCCGTCTTGAACGAATTCTCCGGCGAGATTTCCGCAATGGGATAACGGTCCAAGAAGGAATCGTTACAGGAAACCGTCAATATGCCTCCCACAAAAAGGGAAACTAATTTAATTGTACTATATTTCTTTTTCATAACTGATATTCTTTAGAATTTAATGTCAAAGCCAAAGGCAAATGTCTTACTGAAAGGATAAGCATTACCGTTACCAAGTTGTTCTGGGTCTACAGTACGGTCCGGATTATTCTTATACAGCGGAGAGAATGTCAGGATATTCTCACCCGACACATACATACGGATGCTTCTGATAATTTTCAGCTTCTGACAAATTCGTTCGGGTAAAGTATATCCAAGAGTGATATTCTTCAACCGCACGTATGCCGCATTCTGAAGGTATTTGTCCGAAATGACTCTTAACTGCGAACCTTCATAGTCTCCTCCCTCATTTGCAGCATAGACAGCCAGACGCGGGAAGTAAGCATCCTGATTTTCAGGTGTCCACGACATAGATTCTATGCTCTTCGGATAGAAGTTGAGGTACTGACGGGTAAAAGGTCCCCAGAAATATCCGTTATCATCGCCAGGCCACCAGTCCTGTTTCAAAATGCCTTGGAAGAATGCGGAGAAATCGATGCCCCGATAATTGAATCCTAAGTTGACACCTAATGTATATCGAGGTGTAGTATTGCCAATCCGACGTAAATCACCGTGGTCACTTAGCGTTTGTTTTCCCGGAGTAATTTCACCATCTCCATTAATATCCATAAATTTCAAGTCACCCGCTACCGGATGGTTAACCAAATAGTAGTTACGGATACGCTGGTTCACCAACAATTGGTCGGCATGGGTCAAATATTCATCATCGGTCTGGAAGAAACCTTCGATGGTATATCCCCATATTTCACCCAGTTCTTTCCCTACATAAAAGTCGTCTATGTTTCCGCTCGGATTGTCGAAACGGGTAATAACAGTGCGGTTATCTGCAAGGTTTACTCCGATATTATATTCAAAAGGAGCGTCCCACAAGTTGAAACGGTCTCTCCAGTTTACCGACAATTCAAAACCTCGTGTACGCAAGTCTGCAGCGTTCTCTTCCGGTTCTTCTGTACCGAATACGGCAGGAAGTTCCTTACCCTGCGTCAACATATCGCGTGTATCACGCTGATACCAGTCAAACGAAGCCGAAAGGCGGTTGTTGAAAAACGACAAGTCAATACCTGCATTAATGGTTTGAGATTTTTCCCAAGTGAAATTGGAAGATATAGCACCTGGTGTGCTCAAATAATTCAAGTATGACCCGTTTGCAATATAATTCCCCTGATTTACTTTCATTTTGGCTATATAATCGTATTCACCGACATTCTGATTGCCCAACGTACCGAATGATAAGCGCAATTTCAGGTTATCCATCCACGAACGCAAAGGTTCAAAAAATTTCTCTTCACTCATTCTCCAAGCAACTGATCCCGATGGGAATATACCCAATCTGTTGTCATGAGGGAATTTAGACGAAAGGTCAAAACGTCCGTTAAATTCAATCAAGTATTTCCCTTTATAATCGTAATTGAACCGATAGAAGGCAGCACGGATAGCCCATTCTGCTTTCGAACCCAACAAATCAATGTTTTCACCAGTAGCCAAATTGAATGACCCTAAATCTTCCGAGATAGGTCCGCTACGCATAGCAACCGTACGCTCCCAGCGTCTCCACTCTTGGTTGAATCCGACCATCGCCTTTAAGTTATGATTGTTATTGAACGTATGGCTGTAAGTGGCGAACGCATTGATAGCTTGGTATTGTGAATGCCAATGCCTTTCCTTATACAACTCCGTATTAGGTTTATAGTCTGTCACTCCAGCTCCGCCCGGTTGGTTGGTGTGAGGAGTTGACACACGCAACTGACGTGAATAAGGGCTTTCTTTACGGAATGTATAATCGGCATTCAAATCCAATCCTTTGATAGGAGTATATTGAATGCTGAATGTATTCATTAAATCATACTCCGAGTCCGTTCCATGACTCTTGCCATACGTCAGGTCAGCAAAAGTACCGTCAGCAATGTCACGTCCCGGAGAATAAGGACTGTTAATCATGATTGAGCCATCCGGATTATGAGGAAGGAACAATGGAGAAGCGTGATAAGTATATTTCCGCCAATCCTCATCGTTATTATTTCCGCTCATATTGCGGGCATTGGTCACCGGATAATCGTAATCGCTCATGTAAATATTGGTAGAACTTGTAAATTTCAAGTTATCCAATATCTGGAAATCCACTTTCGAGCGCAAGGTGTAACTTTTCATCTTATCAGGATTGATACGATAAATACCGTCACGCGAATAGAAACGTCCAGATAGATAATAACGCACACGGTCTGAACCTCCAGAGATGTTCAGGTTGTGTTCCATCGAAGGCTGATTGCTACGGAAGATATAATCCCACCAGTCCGTATTGCCATAATGTACATACCGTTCCACACCGTCTATCGTCTTTATCAGCACACTGGGAAGCGAAGGGTCTTTCTTGTGGGCTTCCATATAAGCGTAATCTGCTTCAGTATAGCCCAAATAAGTGCTCGTATTTTCCATCAAACTCAGCTTATCGCTTAACCGTGCCCATTCCAAACCATCGGTAATGAAATTATCTGTATTAATCGTCGGATTGCTCCAAGCAAAATGATTGGAGTAGTTCACCTGTATCCTTCCTTTTTCCGGATTCTTGGTGGTGACCAATACTACACCAAATGCGGCGCGGGCTCCGTAAATAGCCGCAGAAGAAGCGTCTTTCAATACTGTAACCGAAGCAATGTCTTTCGGGTTGATGTAGTTCATATCCCCTTCTACACCGTCAATCAACACCAACGGCTCGCCTCCATTGATAGAACCTTCACCACGCACGTTAAACGATGCTTTTTTATTAATCGCACCATCGCTGAACGATACATTGAAGTTCGGAATAAGACCTTGCAAAGCAGAACCTGTATTGGCACTGATGCGGTGTTCGATTTCCTTGGATGAAATCTGCGCAACGGAACCCGACAAGTTCGCTTTCTTTGCCGTACCGTATCCTACAACTACCACTTCTTCTAACACTTCGGTATCTTCCTTCAATACAACATTTGCCAAAGCCTTATCTGTTGCTTTGAATTCCAATGTTTTGTAACCGATATAAGAAATGTCAATCATCGCGTCTTGGGGAACATCGGCAATCAAGAAGTTACCGTCCATATCGGTAATGGTCCCGTTTGAACTTCCTCTTACCAATACACTGGCTCCAATGACCGGAATACCGTTTTCGTCTACTATCACTCCTTTTACATTGAGTCCTTTCCCTACTTGTTTCGTCAATTCTTGCGCTTTTTTCGAAATGACAATCATTTTGTCCTGTACGGTCCACGACAATCCATTGTCAAGGATTTGCGCCATCACTTCCTCCAATGAAGCATTTTGAAAGGATGCGTTTACCTTCCTGTTCACGTCCACTTCGTCTGTTTTGTAAACAACAGACAACCCCGTCTGGCTTTCCACTTCTTTCAATACGGTCTTTAACGGAGCATTGCTAAACGTCTTGCTCACCGTCTGGGCATTCAACGTCATTGTACCCCACCCGAACGAAAGGCATAGGAACAGCCTGAGAAAAACTTTTCGGTTGTTCATAATTCTTTAATTTAATGGTTAATAGATTTGATATGATAAACTTGATTATCCCGTGTTATTGAAAATGGAATGATTTTTTGTAGTGCCCCGAAGATTTGCTCCAAGGTCTCATCATTCCGTAACGAAATGCTGAAGGTCTGAGACTTCAATCTTTCGTCTTCGATTTCAATCTCGACATTGAACCGGCGTGACAATTTTGCCATCAGGTTTTGGAAAGTGATGTTGTCGCTTACTAACAGATTGTCCATCCATGCATTCGATTGGGAAACATTAACCGAAGTGTGTTGCAATTCACCGGTACTCTTTATCAGCTTCATCTCCTCACCCGGATTCATGTCAATCGACTCATTTTTATAATTGACCGTAACTTTCCCTTCGATTAAGGTAGTGGAAATAAAAGGATCTCCCTCGTAAGCGGACACATTGAACTTCGTGCCTTTTACCACCACGTCATACCCTTGGGTACGCACGGTAAAAGGCATATCATTTCTCTTTGATACTTCGAAATAACCTTCCCCGCTCAATGTGACGATGCGCTCTTCTTCATTAAAATCCGTGGAATATTTCAATGTCGAACCACTATTAAGCCAGACCAAAGAGCCATCGGCGAGAAGCACTTTCGATTTTCCACCTAACGGAGCTTCGCTGATGAAATAAAAATCGCCATCTTCTTGATGGAAATAATACCAAGAAAGCGTAACTGACAAACAAACTAAAATAGCAGCGGAAGCAACAAATGAGCATATCCGCCAAAATGAAAAATGGCGTTTGGGAAGTACCGGAGCAATGGCATCCTTTACTTGCATGCGTGCCTGAAGTTTTTGCCATTCCCGCTCTACTGCAGCATCCGTACACCCCGAATGCAACCATTCCCGTTCCCATCTACGGAACAAGGTAAGATGACTGGGGCTTTCATTGATAAAACCGAACAAATCTTCTTCCGCATCACGAGGAATCTTCCCCTCAAAATAGCGGAATGCCAAATCGCGTATGTAAGAAAGTCTATCCATAGTGTCTGTTTTCTATAGATAGAACAATTAAAAAGAAGTCTACCCAACCCCCTTCATGCCTTTTTTAGTAAGACAATGTGTTTTCACCTATCTCCCTTTTATAGTTTCCATCCCAAAACCGTACGGTTTTGGGATGGAGAACGTACGGTTTTGGTTCGGAAACCGTACGTTTTTGGGACGGAAAACATAAAAGGGAAATATATAAAGAGAAAACATAAGCCGTATGACAAAGCAAAGTGTTTGAGGTAACCAGATACAACCATATAAACACTTTACTTCGTAAAAAGCAAGAAAGACATAATAATAAGGTAGGATGTATAAGAAGTGTTATCCTTCAGATAATCGGAAATCAGCTTCAACGATTTAGAAATATGTTTTTCTACCGCTGTGGTCGAGATGCCAAGCATTTCTGCTATTTCCCGATTTTTCAGTCCTTTAAAACGGCTAAGAAGAAATATCTCGCGTGAACGGGGAGAGAGTTGTGACAATGCATCATCAATTTGCCGCTTCAAGTCTTCGTATAATACAGGTTCGTCCGCGCTTAACATCAAATCGGCAGAATATAGTTTTTCTTCTCCATCCAACTCGTTTAAATAATCGATAGGAATATGACGAACCAATGCACTATGCTTCAAGTAGTTCAGACATGCATTGCGCACCATTAGGAAAAGTAAGGAACCAAGCGATACAGCAGCCAGCAAATGCCTGCGCTCCCAAAAGGTCATAAAGCACTCTTGCAATATATCGCGCGCCATATCTTCGTCTTGCACAAAACGGACAGCATATCCCAACAACCTGGGATAATAACGCTTGAAAAGGTATTCGAAAGCGACATGGTCGCTCTGCTTGATATCATCTAACAAAGCTTCGTCCGTAGAGAAGCGATAAGCGCTTGATTGATTCAACTGTACCACCATATTCTTACTACTCCATAAACATACACCGCCACAAATTTAAGGATTTATTTCATTTCTTTGCAATAATCCAATACATATTTCATCCGGAACACCCAACATCTTGCCTATATTAAGTTTTTGTTAAAAAGCTATTTCATATTTCTTTTGAGTTTGACATATCCCCGTGCGGAAGCATGGTTTTATGGCATAGAGGAAAGAAAATAGCCGGCAAAACAAACGAACATTTCAAAAAAACAGTATCTTTGTCACGATTAGTAAGTTTTACGTTCATTAGACAGATAAACAATGGCATCGTCGATACTGATAGTGGAAGATGATTTGGTGTTTTCGACCATGATGAAAACATGGTTGGCGAAAAAGGGATTTGAAGTGGACACGGCAAGCGCTACCGCACGGGCACGGAAACTGCTTGCCGAACGTACATACGACTTGATTCTGTCGGACTTGCGTCTGCCCGACCAAGACGGCATCCGCCTGCTGGCATGGCTACGGAGCCGCCCATGCCACACGCCATTCATCATCATGACGAGCTACGCCGAGATACAAAGCGCGGTAGAAGCCATGAAACAAGGGGCAAGCGACTACATAGCCAAACCCATCCATCCCGACGAACTGCTGAAAAAAATAAAAGAAGCGATAAAAACACCCGAACCGCCGGCGTATACGGAGACGGGAAAAGCGGCACACCCTGCCCCGCAGAACTTCCTGGAAGGCGAAAGCGAAGCGGCACACCAGCTGTTCAACTATGTGCGCCTAGTAGCCCCCACCCAAATGTCGGTGCTGATAAACGGTTCCAGCGGGACGGGAAAGGAATACGTGGCTCACCGCATCCATGAACTGAGCAGACGGAACGGCAAACCCTTCATCGCCATCGACTGCGGCTCGATACCGAAAGAACTGGCCGCCTCAGAGTTCTTCGGCCACATCAAAGGATCGTTTACAGGAGCACTGACAGACAAGAAAGGGGCTTTCGAAGAAGCCAACGAGGGGACGCTTTTCCTCGACGAGATAGGGAACCTGAGCTATGAGGTGCAGGTGCAGTTACTCCGCGCCCTGCAGGAACGGCGCATCCGACGCATCGGGTCTGCCAAAGAAATAGAAGTGGACGTACGCCTTATCTGCGCCACCAACGAAAACCTGAAAGAGGGCATCGCCAAGGGGACATTCCGTGAAGACCTGTATCACCGCATCAACGAATTCACCCTGCGTATGCCCGATTTAAAAGACCGTGCGGAAGACATCTTGCTTTTCGCCAATTTCTTTCTCGACCAAGCCAACCGCGAACTGGAGCGCAACTTGATAGGATTTGACGCCGCAGCCAGCGAAGCACTGCAACGCTACCCGTGGCCCGGCAACCTGCGCCAACTGAAAAACGTGGTGAAACGAGCTACCCTGCTGGCGCAGGGCGACTTCATCACTCCGAACGAACTGGGGGAAGACATCCTGATACCACCTGCGGCACCCGACACAGCATCACTGAACCTGCACGACGGAGAACTGGAAAAACAACGCATCGTACATGCGTTGCAACGGACAGGCAACAACAAAAGCAAGGCAGCACAGCTATTAGGCATCGACCGGAAAACCCTTTACAATAAAATGAAACTATACAACCTATAAGAGGGAGGGGTGTGGAATAATTCCACAAAACCCGTCCCTCCATTCCACACATTCCCCATTTACGCCACAATCCTAATCTTCATAATCATCCTGTTTATCAAGCATTTAAAAGAACATAAGCTTTTGGCATCGTTTTTGCGATTAAATTCAATGTATGAGAGAATTGAAACTAAGATTAAGATAAAATGAAGACAACTAAACAGGCAAGGCTAAACTGTAAACCCAACCCCATAAAAATAAAGTCAAAACATAGTATCACAAGATACTACTTTTGATAAAATGAAGATGCCTATGTGTTAATAAAGGAAAGAGGACGTTGTGAAACGCCCTCTTTCCGCTTTTTATCCTATATCGTTTGAAATGCTTTCCAAAGATTACTTTCCGGCAATGGTGCCGTGACTTCTATCAGCTTCTTCGACACCGGGTGGACGAAACTGACCGTCCGCGCATGTAGGCAAATGCTTCCATCGGGATTGGAACGGGGAAAACCGTACTTCAAATCCCCTTTGATAGGGCATCCGATTTTCGCCAATTGGCAACGTATCTGGTGATGGCGCCCTGTCTTCAAATCGACTTCCAGCAGATAATAGTTTTCCGAACGGCCGATAAGGCGGTAATGCAATACCGCCTTCTTCGCGCCTTTCACCTCACGGCTGTAAGCATACGACTTATTTTGTTTTTCGTTGCGCACCAAATAATGCACCAGTTCGCCTTCTTCGGCGGGCGGGCATTGCTTGACTATCGCCCAATACGTTTTTTTCACTTCGCCGCCACGGAACATTTCGTTCAGCCGCGCCAAAGCTTTGCTGGTTTTCGCAAACACCACCAACCCGCTTACCGGACGGTCTAACCGATGAACCACACCCAAAAACACATTGCCGGGCTTGGCGTACATCTCCTTAATATATTGCTTCACCGTTTCCGAGAGAGGCACGTCGCCGGTCTTGTCGCCCTGCACAATCTCGGAAGCGGTCTTATTGACGATAATGACGTGATTATCTTCGTACACTACGGTCATACACTCCGTACCGCCATTACATATTCATACCGCCGTCTACCTGAATCACCTGACCCGACACGTACGATGACATATCCGAAGCCAGGAATAAAGCGATGTTCGCTACGTCTTCGGGCGTACCGCCGCGGCGCAACGGAATGCGCTTGTTCCATTCGGCTTTCACTTCATCGGACAACTGAGCCGTCATTTCGGTAATAATAAAGCCCGGAGCAATAGCGTTGGCACGGATGCCGCGCGAACCTAATTCTTGCGCGATAGACTTGGCAAGACCTATCAGACCTGCCTTCGAAGCCGAATAATTGCACTGACCGGCATTGCCGTGTACGCCTACCACCGAAGCCATATTGATGATGTTTCCGCTACGCTGGCGCATCATAACCGGCGTGCAGGCGTGGATGAAATTGAAAGCCGACTTCAAGTTAACATTGATGACGGCATCCCACTGGCCTTCGCTCATGCGCATCATCAGTCCGTCTTTGGTGATGCCCGCATTGTTCACCAAAATGTCAATCGAGCCGAAATCGGCGTGGATTTGCTCTACCACCTTCGCGGTCTCTTCGAAGCTGGCGGCATTCGAAGCGTAACCTTTCACTTTCACCCCGAAAGCCGCGATTTCGGCTTCGGTGTTCTTGCCGTTTTCGTCAATTACCAAGTCTGTAAACGCAATGTTCGCGCCTTCTGAAGCGAATTTCAGCGCAATCGCCTTACCGATGCCGCGCGCGGCACCTGTAATAATAGCTGTTTTTCCTGTTAATAATCCCATAATTATTTATGTTTTAAGTATTTAGTTTTTCCTTCCTAACGCTCCGTAAACAATCTTCGCCACGTAACGCCAGCCTATCTCATCATCCAAGTTCTCGCCTATCTGCCCCCGGATGTAAGGCACCTCTATCCCCTTTATGCAATAATGCAAGATGTCGGCAGTAATCCCTACATCGTCAATATCGAACATTCCTTGCTCTTTCCCGTCTTTCAGCACTTGCCGAAACAGCTTCATCTCGTTCTGGTCGAAATGCTTGCGCATCGCCTCTACCCGCCAGATGTCGCGGAAGAAGTTGGCACGCAACGTACCATTACGGTATACCGCCAGTTTCACAATATCCAAATGGGTAGAAATCAATTCCAGAATCTTTTCATCAGGGGGAATGTCCTTGTGCGCAACCCGTTCCATCGTATCGGAAAGCATCTCTAACTCCGACTCGACTACAGCCATATAAATCTGCTCCTTGCTTTTAAAATAAGTATAGAGCGTACGGCGCCCTTTCTTCGAAGCCACGGCAATATCATTCATTGTCGTAGCATCCACCCCTTTCTTAGCAAAGAGTTGCCGGGCTACGTCTACAAGTTTGGCTCGTGTCTTCTGTATAGTCATTGTATCTCCTTAAATTGCACAACATTTAAAAGTGTGAGCAAAAGTACGGTTTTTCTTCCGACTACACAAATTTTTAAGTGACAAGTTGACGAATGAAAAAAGTCGGCAAATTATTTGCATATTTAAAACAAAGTCCGTACCTTTGCACCCGAATTAAAGAAACAACAAGAATAAACATCGCGGAGTGGAGCAGTTGGTAGCTCGTTGGGCTCATAACCCAAAGGTCGTCTGTTCGAGTCAGGCCTCCGCAACTACATAAATTTAAATATCGCGGAGTGGAGCAGTTGGTAGCTCGTTGGGCTCATAACCCAAAGGTCGTCTGTTCGAGTCAGGCCTCCGCAACAAAAAATGGAAGGGAAACGGAAGTTTCTCTTTTTTTGTTTATTTATCCTTCAAGACTATGGCACGAATTTACAATCAACTGACCGAACTGATCGGGCACACCCCTCTTCTGAGACTGAACCGCTTAGGCGGAAAATACCAAGCAAAGGCATCCATATTGGCAAAACTGGAATACTTCAATCCGGGCGGAAGCGTAAAAGACCGTGCCGCCCTCTCCATGATAGAAGACGCCGAACGGAAAGGACTAATCCATGCCGGAGCCACCCTCATTGAGCCAACCAGTGGAAACACCGGCGTAGGGCTGGCGTGGATAGCCGCGCTTAAAGGCTATAAAGCCATCCTTACCATGCCCGAAACGATGAGCGCGGAACGGCGTATGCTGCTGAAAGCGATGGGAGCACAATTGGTGCTGACTCCCGGAAACGAAGGCATGGCGGGAGCCATCCGTAAAGCAGACGAACTGCAAAAGAAAATACCGAACTCTATCATCTTAAAGCAATTCGAAAACCCAGCCAATCCCGCGGCCCATATCCATACCGCCGAAGAAATCTGGAGGGATACTGACGGGAAAGTAGACGTATTCATCGCCACAGTAGGAACCGGAGGCACATTGAGCGGAACAGGAAAAGGCCTGAAAGCACATAACCCGCAAATAGAAATCGTAGCCGTAGAACCGGATGCGTCGGCGGTCTTGTCGGGAGACCAAGCGGGAAACCACGGCATACAAGGCATCGGTGCGGGATTCATACCTGCAACCTACGACCCGGAAACAACCAGCCGCATCATCCGGGTAAAGGATGAAGACGCATTCCGCATCGAAAAAGAATTGGCTGAAACCGAAGGACTGCTGACCGGCATATCATCAGGCGCCGCCGTATACGCCGCACTCCAGCTTGCCACACAGCCCGGATATGCCGGAAAAAACATTGTGGTACTCTTGCCCGATACAGGAGAAAGATATCTTTCGGTTTTGAATGAAGGATGAAGAATCCTTCATTTAAAAAGTTTCTCAATGTCTTCCTCTTTCAGCATGACAAGCACCGTTTTCCCATCGGGAGTATAATTAGGAGTAGGTACAGCGAAAAGCCCGTCTACAAGATTATTCATTTCTTCTGCGGTCAGCACCTGCCCCGGAACGATGGCGGAGGCCTTAGCCAACGAAAGCGCCAATGCACCCTGTACCTCCTCTTTCACGTCTTTCCCTTTTTCCATTGCCGTCTGCACCAAGTCGGTTACCAAACGTTCAGGATTCAAGCCTTCGATTCCCGCAGGCACCCCGTTGATGGCATACGCCCCCCCTCCCAGATTGCTAAGGTCGAATCCCAACGCTTTCAAGTCTTCCAGAATCGATTCCAATACAGGAACTTCAGAGCCTGAAAAATGAACCATTTCCGGGAACAGCATCCGTTGCGACACATGACGCTTATCCGCTATCTGCTTCATGTAGCGGTCGAACAAGATACGGATGTGCGCCCTTTGCTGGTCGATTATCATCAGTCCCGACTTAACAGAGGTCAAGATATAGCATCCCTTATACTGATAATGTTGCGTTACGTTCCCTTTGGGCACCGCTTCCGGATGTCCGTCGTATAAGGTAGGCGGAACCGGTTGCGGTTCTTCTGTAGTCCATTCCTCATCGGAAACAGCAGAGGCATCCGGCTGCCACGGCTCCTCTTTCCGTTCCAACCCTTCGAACAAAGGCTCCCATTGCGTCTGTTTCTGCCGGGCGGAAGACGGTGAATAAGAAGAAGGAGGAGCGGCAGATGGCTTCACATTAAACGGATTATACGAAGGGTCGTAAGAAAATGAAGGCGGTGTAACGCCTTCGTTCCGGCCAGGATCGAAAACCGGGATGTCAGGTTTCCCTTCGGTATCGAAATCAATGGAAGGCACGGCGTTAAAACGCCCCAATGTTTCCTTCACCGCAGCCGAAAGTATTTGCCAAACAGCTTGTTCGTTTTCAAACTTGATTTCCGTTTTCGTAGGATGGATATTCACATCGATATGGGCAGGGTCTATCTCGAAATAAATAAAGTAAGAAACTTGCTCGCCTACCGGTATCAGGTGTTCGTACGCGTCTGCCAAAGCCTTATGGAAATAAGGATGGCGCATGAACCTGCCGTTCACAAAGAAAAACTGACGCGCACCTTTCTTGCGGGCCGTCTCAGGCTTGCCGATAAAGCCGGAAATGCGAACCATGCTGGTGGCAACATCCAGCGACAACAACTCTTGATTCAGTTTTTTGCCAAACACGCCCATGATGCGCTGGCGCAACGGAAGGACGGGCAGGTTGAGCATCTCGGCCCCGTTATGATGCAGAGTGAAAGAAATGTCGGGATTCACTAAGACAATCCGCTCGAACTCAGCCAAGATATTACTCAGTTCCGTCTGATTCGACTTCAAGAACTTACGCCGTGCCGGTACGTTATAAAACAAGTTCTTCACACTAAAATTACTGCCTCGCGGACACGCTGCCACTTCCTGACTCTCTACTTTCGAACCGGCAATATTCAACCGCGTACCTAACGCCTCCCCTTCTTGACACGTACGTAATTCCACTTGAGCGACTGCCGCGATAGATGCCAAAGCTTCTCCACGAAAACCCATGGTATGCAAAGCAAAAAGGTCGGAAGCCTCACGTATTTTCGATGTGGCATGACGCTCGAAAGCCAAACGCGCGTCAGTCTCCGACATCCCTTTCCCGTCATCGATGACCTGAATGCACGTCTTTCCGGCATCCGTTACCAACACATCAATATGATGTGCGCCTGCATCCACCGCGTTTTCCACCAGTTCTTTCACCACAGATGCAGGACGTTGTATCACTTCGCCCGCCGCAATCTGATTAGCCACGGAATCGGGCAACAAACGTATTACATCACTCATATCCTATCCTAAAGAAATTTCACTCCTTTTCTTTTTTATCCCCAGACGAAGGTTGTACTTTCTCCTCCAGCACTTGCCGCAAAGAATCGGCCGGAACCGATATCGAATCACTCCGAACCGATATCAAACCACTCTGAATTGTATCTTGCTTTGCGGCCGACGCTTTTCCGGCTTTCTTCTTTGCCGATGCCGCCAACTTATCAAACAAATGCTGATTAGGAAGTTCCACAGGTCCGCGTACATTTTTCTTCAACTGGTCTTCCGCGCGCTTACTCCGCCAATTAAAAATATCTGCCTTATCCAACGGACGGATATAATCGAACCACACGAAATTCTCCAACTTGTCTTTCCCTTGAGGAATCATCAGCATCGGGTACAAAGTGCCGTTCGACTGCGGACTCATCACCATCCGCTCCAGTTTTTGGTGCTTCAAATAAATTTCCAGCTTACTGGTCTCGGACACATTCATCCCGATAAGCGTACTGTCGGAATCCATCGGATAATAAACCAACCGCACCGAACCAATCACTTCGGTCTTATGCATTTCCCCGTCGCGGAAATAGGCTTTCATCTCCTTGCCTGTCACTTGATTATACATCGTAGAATCCAATTCCTCCACCGATAACGCCTGATTGATGATATGCGCCCAGTCGATGGTACTATCGTTCATGTAGATGCAAATCTTCTCACCCACCAACTGCTGGTTCTTGTTCCACAGAATGGGGTCGGTATACATCGTCAGGCAACTGTCTTTGGTGGAAAACACCAAAGAGTCGGCCACCCCTTGCACATCGGTACGATAAAAACGCACTTTATGAAACGCCTGCATTTCGCGGTACATCGTATCGGTATCCAAATGGAACGTGCGCATCATCAACGTATCGCCATGCAAAAACAAGCTATCGCCTTGCGAATAGTCTATGCCGACCGCCTTGTCAGTAGCGAAAGCGAACTTGGTTTTCTCATTATAATAACCGTATTCGCCCGTCATCATATTCTTGTTGACGGTATCGGTCATCACCATGTTGCGGAACGCTTCGCCTGTACCCGCATCACGATTATAATAGAGCGTATCACCTGTGAGCTGCTTCCCTTCATTGGTCAGAATCGAACGGTTATAAAGATAAGCTTTTCCGGTCAAGGTATTGTAAGTGCCCAATTCAGAATAAATGTGGTTGTTATCGCTGTCTATATCCGACGGACCTACGATGTCGGCTATTTTCGTCATCGTATTATACTCCAACGTATCCGAAGTCAAAGTGAATTGCGGATTAACCAACTGCACATTATAATTGAATACCGATTGTTTCGTACTGGGATTATACTCCCCCCATTCCGATGTCAAGACATTCTGTTCGTCCATTAGCGTACCGCCGTCGAAAAAATAACCTAAGTTGTACACACGGTCGTAATTCAAGCTATCGGTCAACAACGTCGTGTTCTTATTTTCCATCCGCACGTTCATGCGCACTTCGGCTATTTGCGTGTTCCCATCATAATACAAGCGGTCACCATAAAGGAAAAGGGTATCGCCTTGGTTCATCTTGACATTGCTAAACGCTTCGAATGAACTGATTTTATCATAATAATACGCGCTATCGCAATACATATACACGCTATCGTGACGGAACACCACGTTGCCCACCACCACCTGTGCATCGGGATGACGGGAATCCTTACGCAGGATGTCCGAATGTATCAGGTAAACCTTGCTCTTAGGTTGTTGCTTTTTCGGAGCCGCCTGCCGTTGCACAACAGAGTCGTTTCCCCCTTGCGCTACAGTTTTTCGGATAGGCTTCTGTGCCAAAAGGCAAAAGCCGAAAAGGCATAAGACCCCTAGCAAGAGTGCCCTATGCCCGTTCAGTGTATGCCGGTTGTTCTTTTCGTTTCGTGCCATACGGGTCCAGTATCATTTCTTAATCCATCCCGGATACTTGAAATCGCAATGCCTCCAGTTAGGGCTGATGCGCACATACGTATTCTTCTGCTTGTCAACAATCCACTTCTGGAGCTTTTCTTCACTACGCTTAGCTGTCACCATGTCCTTCAGACGCTGATAGTCTTCGGTAATAGTTGCCTTATGTCCGTCAATACGGTTCTTCAGCTTCACGATGGCGCACACCTGCTTTCCTTTTGAGTTAATCATCGTAAACGGCTTCGAAATCTCGCCAATCTGCATACCTTCCACCTCTTTCGCCAAATCTTGCGAAACCAGCCCGGCCAGTTCTTGCATTTCAAAACGGGAAGTATTCGAATGCGGATTGGCAAGCAGGCCATGATTATTGCGCGTGTCCTTATCCATCGATATCCATGTAGCGGCATCATCGAAACTGAACTTTTCCTTCCGGATATCATCGGCGATAGAATCCAGACGAGACAAAGCCGCATCAATATCTTTTTGGTCCACCTTCGGACGCAACAAAATATGACGGTAGTTCACACGGTCGCCTCGTTTTTCTATCAACTGCGCGATATGGAATCCAAATTCCGTTTCGAACACCTTAGATACTTTTTTCGTATCAGTCAGATTAAATACCACGTTAGCAAACTCAGGCACCAATTCACCACGCCCTGTAAACCCTCCTTCACCACCGCGCCGTGCCGAAGCCGGGTCTTCCGAATAAAAACGAGCCAAAGTAGAAAAAGAAGTCTCGCCTTTGTTCACACGGTCGGCATATTCACGCAACTGTGCCTTCACACGTTCTATTTCTTTGTCTGATATTTTAGGCTCTTGAGTAATGATTTGCACTTCCACCTGTGTAGGTACGAACGGAATGCTGTCTTGCGGCAACTTATTGAAATAATTACGCACTTCGGCAGGAGTCAACTTGATGTCGCCCACAATTTCTTGCTGCATCTGCTGTACCCGCATCCCGTCGCGGATGTTCTCGCGAAGCATCTCACGTATCTGTGTATAGGTCTTGTTATAATATTCCTCCATTTTTTCCCGCGAACCAATCTGTTCGGTCAGCCAGGAAATCTGTTGCTCCACTTTTTGGATGACATCTTGGTCGGAAGCGTAAATACTGTCTAATTCCGCCTGATGCAAAAAAAGTTTCTGCACCGCCAACTGTTCAGGTATTACACAGTAAGGGTCGCCGTCGAAATGACGGTTTTCGTATTGTGCGGTCAGTCGTTCGTTTTCCACATCCGATTTTAAGATAGCCTCATCGCCCACTACCCAAACCACTTCATCGATGACATTGTCTTGGGCATACGCAGACACTCCAGCCAGCGAAAGAAGCATACATACATAACATCTGATTAACTTAAACTTACTCATTGTCTGGTTTATAATAAATTATATCATTCTTCTCCGAAGCTTCCCGATATAAATCGCTTTTCATGCGGTTTATAAACTCTACACGCTTCAGATTGATTATCATTTCCTTTATCTCACTCCGTGCATATTCCAACGGCAAACGGTCACCCTTCGGGAGAAAATGCTCCACATGAAGGAAATAACAAAAAGCCGTGTCACGCACCTCCACGTCCCGATTCCTCCGCAAATAATCGGGGTCTGCAGCTATTGCATCCAAAGGCATCTTCAACGCAAATTCGGATACAGGACGCCACTGGCCGTAAAAATAATCATAGCTCACGGCATGGGCGATGCTGAACTTTTCCAGCCGGTCGACCGCTTCTTGCGCAGATTGCTTATACCACTTCCGCACTTGGTTCAGATTCCGTTCGTTTACAGGCACCTTGATGAACAACCCTTGTATATAAGGCTGCTCTGCCAGGAACCGTTCTTCGTGTGACCGATAATACGCGTCGATTTCCTCCTCGCTTATCTCGCCGCCCAACTTTTGCCTTACCAATTCTTCTTGATAGGTATGCACAATCAACGCACGCCGATAAGCCTCCACTTGGCGGTCGATTTTCGCGTTATCGGGAATATTCCCTTCCGCCTTCCGGTATAACAAGATGTCTTCCGCCCAGTTCCGGACATACTCTTCGGCAAACCGTGCGCTATCTTCCCCTTGCAATCCTATTGGCATAGCCGCATCCACGTCTTCTTTATACAGGAATGCGCCGCCCACCTCCACCAAAGGTGTTTTTCCCTGATGGTCGACCGTCTTACCGCATGCGGCAAGCACCAGCAATCCGATTGTCAAAAGACTTGTCTTTTTCATCTGCACCTTTCGTCTGAATGAGCGAACGAAGATACGGTTTTAATCGTTTACTACCGCTACAATTAACGGTTTTTATATTTTATGCAACGCTTTTACGCCTTTCCTAGGCATTTTTCTAAAGCGTCAAACAAGCCATAAACTCACAGAACCGCTTGGGTTTCCAGCCGCCCCTTCAACTCGTCCAACAGTTTCTGTTTTAAAGCCGAACGGAAATCTTTTTCCACCAATCGATAGACATCGGTATAACTTTCAGGCCCTTTCTTCAAACGTTTCCCTATAACAAACACATACGGATAACGCACGTTACGGGGCAGTTCACCGCACTTGAACGCCAGCTTATCGACATACGGATTGCTCCCTATCTTGAACAAGCCCACTTGTATCATAGCATCCACATCAGGGTTTTCACGCTGCCACCCGCGAAACACGTCTGCCATCCGCGATACAGGCACCTTTTTCAACCGCTTACGAATGCGGGAAGCCGTTTTTTTATCTTGACAGAACACCACCGCACCTTTATAGTGGGGAAACTCCCATGCATACGCCTGCTTGTTCGCATTGAAATACCGTTCCAACTCTTTTTCGTCCACTTTGTCGGATAAAGGATGACGGACATCCCACCATTCCGCCAGCAAGTGGTTCTTCACATCAGCCACACAATGAGCGATTAACGAATCCGACTCCTCTCCATTGCACCAATGCGCATATAACTCTTTATCCAATATCGGATTCCGCTTGCCCAACCTGTCCACATAACATTTCAAATACGGAAAATCCTCTTGGAAATCGATAGCCAATCGTTCATCCACCAATTTGATGATGTGAACTCCCATCGGAGAAAAGAACGGCTTGGAATACGCACCTGCCCGCATGGTATCCAGGCAGCGGGTAAACTCATCCAACAACGCTACCTTAGGACGCCATCGGGCAGAAGCCTCCTTATTAACCACATATGCTTCAAACGAGTCACCGCGTTGCAGAGATACATACACCGAGTCCATCCGCCGACGAGCCTGTTCTATCTCACGGCGGTCGGCATACTGCGGCAACGGGACAAAAATCTCTTCCAGCTTCACCCAGCCTCTTGCCGAATAACGCTCCACACTCTCACGGCAAAGGGCTGAATGCAAAGAATCGGCCCGCTTACCGTCCAACATAAGTTTCCGCAACGCCTTCCCTTGCTCCACCCTACACCGATGGCGGAAAGCGGGTAATGTATCCCAGCCACAACGCTCGGCATCCGCTACCTTCAAGCGGAACAACTCTTCATCCGCCTTATCGGCAAAAGCGGAAAAGCAAACCCATAAAAAACAAACGGAAAGAAAAAGGTATCGCATAGCCCAAACCAAGTTTTTAAGAAAAACGCAGAGGCACAAAGACACAGGGCTTTTACACGCTATTCTATGGCGAATTAAAGCTCTGTATCTCCGTACCTCACCTCCTCTGCGGTTAATCTATATACATTTGCCTATGAATATATATTTCAAAGGCAAGACAAGTACCCCCACTTCTAAGCGCAAGAATAATCAGCGGGAGCCGCAGACACACTTTTATTGCGGACGGCTGTAGTTAGGAGCCTCGCTGGTAATGGTCACATCGTGCGGATGGCTTTCTAACACGCCGGCATTGGTGATGCGGGTAAACTTCGCCTTGTGCAACTCCGTGATGTTGTGCGCACCGCAATATCCCATACCCGAACGCAAGCCACCGACCAACTGATAGATAACTTCGTACAACGTTCCTTTATACGGCACACGTGCAGCAATGCCTTCCGGAACCAATTTCTTCACATCGGTAGTAGTGCTTTGGAAATAACGGTCTTTCGAACCATTCTCCATAGCTTCCAACGAACCCATACCGCGGTAAGACTTAAACTTACGTCCATTGAAGATAATGGTGTCGCCCGGAGATTCCTCTGTACCAGCCACCAGCGAACCAATCATTACACTATATCCGCCCGCAGCCAACGCCTTGACCACATCGCCCGAATAACGCAAGCCGCCATCCGCAATCAAAGGCACGCCTGTACCTTCTAACGCTTTGGCTACATCATAAACAGCACTCAGCTGAGGCACACCTACCCCGGCCACCACACGGGTCGTACAAATAGACCCAGGCCCGATACCTACTTTCACTGCATCGGCACCGGCTTCAACCAACATCTTTGCGGCTTCACCGGTAGCTACGTTTCCTACTACGATATCAATTTCGGGGAACGCTTTCTTAGCTTCCTTCAGCTTTTCAATGACATATTTCGAATGTCCGTGCGCTGTATCAATAACAATCGCATCGGCTCCCGCCTTCACCAAGGCCTCCATCCGCTGAAGAGTATCATTGGTTACGCCTACCCCCGCAGCCACGCGCAAACGGCCTTTCGCATCCTTGCAAGCCATCGGTTTATCTTTCGCCTTGGTTATGTCCTTATAAGTGATCAGGCCTATCAGCTTGCCCGCCTCGTCCACAACCGGCAATTTTTCAATCTTGTTTTTCTGAAGAATGTCCGATGCAGTCTCCATATCCGTACCCGGAGCGGTAGTCACGATGTTTTCTTTGGTCATCACCTCATCAATGCGCTTGTTCATGTCGCGCTCGAAACGAAGGTCACGGTTGGTCACGATACCTACCAAATAGTTTTCATCGTCCACTACTGGGATACCTCCGATTTTATATTCCGCCATGATGGCTAACGCGTCTTTCACGGTAGAACCGCGCTTGATGGTCACGGGATCGTAAATCATGCCGTTCTCAGCACGTTTCACAATAGCCACCTGACGTGCCTGCTCCTCGATAGGCATATTCTTGTGAATAACGCCGATACCCCCTTCGCGGGCTATGGCAATCGCCATTTGAGCTTCGGTAACGGTATCCATCGCCGCCGTTACAAACGGAATCTTCAATTCAATGTTGCGTGAAAACTTAGTCGTGAGGTCGACTGCTTTTGGTAATACATCTGAATAGGCCGGAATCAGCAATACGTCATCGTACGTCAATCCGTCCATCACTACTTTATCTGCAATAAATGACATAGGGCAAAAATGCTTTAGATTTTATTGCGTGCAAATGTACGCAATTTTATTTGAATTTTAAAAAGGAGCCGTTTTTTTTTGCTGATTTTAACCTATCATCCTTCCGTTTCATGACAAAACGAATTTCTCCAACAACGCCTCTATGGTATCAAAGGAGCAACTCCCCCCCTCGGCGGGATGCCATACAAACTTGTCGGCACCCGAAGTGCCCGCGTCGATATATTCCACCGAATCAATCAAACGGTCTGCCCGTACAGCCTGGCGGCGCAAGGCTTTTCTTACCATATCATAACGAACCCCCTCTCCCGTCAAACGAATGCTCCGGGTATATTCCGTATCCATACGGAACAAGCCCGATTGACGGTCGAAACAAATCCCTTCATGAGCAAAGAAACGCTCCAACGTCCCATCCAAAGAAAGGTCTTCGGGGGTTCCCGCCACAATACCCTTACCGCCTATCAACCATAATTTATCCGCTATCTGAAGCGCCAGTTCCAAATCGTGGGTAGAAAGGAATACCGCCTTTTCTTGCCCGTGAGCCAAGCCGTACAAAAGCTGCATCACCTCTACTTTACTGGGATAGTCTAAAAAAGCGGTCGGTTCATCCAGCAAGACTACCGGGGTCTGTTGCGCCAACGCCTTGGCTATCATAACCTTCTGACGCTCCCCGTCGCTCAATGCCGACATCATCCGCTCTGCTAAAAAACTTACGCCTACCTGCTTCATGGCTTTTGCCACGATGGCCTCATCTTCTTTGCTCAAGCTTCCCCAAAAGCCGGTATACGGACTCCTGCCCAACCCAACCAGTTCGTTCACGGTCAGATTGCCCACATCACAACGATCGGTAAGCACGATACTTACCTGCCGGGCAAGTTCTTTTTCCGAATACTCCGGCAACCTCTTTCCGCCTATCCACACTTCCCCCTCTATCGGAGGCTGGGAAGCAGACAAGGTGCGCAACAAGGTAGACTTACCCGTCCCGTTAGCACCCAGCAAACAGGTCAGTTCGCCACTGTATATTTCCGCATCGGCACCATCTGTCACCTTCACGACTTCCTTTTTCCCTGTATAGCCCGTAGAAAGACGATGCAAGCGAACTACAGCCTTCTTTCTCATTTTCTGTTCCGACGGTATATGTAAAACAAAAAAAAGGAAAGCCACCCGAAGGCGACTTTCCCCTTATTTTGATTCAATCAATTGTCCACGAAGAATTGATTAATCGTTTACTGATGCCATATGAGCAATCAAATCCAATACTTTGTTAGAGTAACCGATTTCGTTGTCATACCAAGAAACAACCTTAACGAAAGTATCAGTCAAGTAAACACCTGCATTTGCATCGAAGATAGAAGTCAAAGTGCAGCCCAAGAAATCAGAAGATACCACTGCATCTTCAGTGTAACCCAGAACGCCCTTCAATTCGCCTTCAGAAGCTTCCTTCATAGCAGCACAGATAGCTTCTTTAGTAGCCGGTTTAGCCAAGTTAACGGTCAAGTCAACTACAGAAACATCCAAAGTCGGCACACGCATAGAAATACCTGTCAGTTTGCCGTTCAGTTCAGGAATAACTTTACCTACAGCCTTAGCAGCACCTGTCGAAGACGGGATGATGTTGCCGCTTGCAGCACGGCCACCACGCCAGTCCTTCATCGAAGGACCGTCAACAGTCTTTTGAGTAGCAGTAGTAGAGTGAACGGTAGTCATCAAACCGTTA
>CASFRN010000084.1 GCA_949296855.1 uncultured Bacteroides sp.
ATTTTTTTATTGGGACACCAAGCCCGTTGGACATATGAGGACAGGAAAAACCTGTGACCTCGTTTTTACCACAAAGATAGTCGAGGTCTTGACTTTCTTATTTACCGGGCGTAAAAAAACTGTTTTTTTATATACCTTTGCCACATTTATTACGAATGTCTTATTTTACATCTTCCACTATGAGAACTATTATTCCATTCTTAACGATAATCCTATTGGGATTCGTTTCCTGCCAAAAAGAAGAAGTTTCACCTAAAGAGCCTATCACTCCACCTGAAACTCCATCCGAAATTCCACATCAGACTATTACCTTGGACGCTTTTATAGAAGAACTATCCGCTCAAAGCGAGGTTCATACATTATGGAACGAAGGAGACGCAATAGGGGTACACACCCTACGCGACAATGCAAGCAGATTCATCAAATTTGATTTATACCAAGGTGCCGGAACAGCAAATGGCAAATTTCGTGGAGAGTTATTGGAAGATGAAAAACTCTCGACTATCGCCCTATACCCTTACCAAGAAGACATAAGCATGGAAGGGACTAATTTATCTTTCCATCTTCCAGATAAACAAGACTACAACCGCTTGAACACTCCCATGATTGCCCTTGTCAATGAAGGCGAAAACGTTTTAAACTTCAAACATTTATGCGGATTTTTGCAATTCACGCTAGAGAATGTCCCTCCTGCCGCTACCACTTTCAAGCTAACCACATCAAACCACATTGCAGGAGATTGCATGGTAAACATTCAGGAAGAAGAGCTTAATATGCAAATAACTCGTAACGCTTCCTACAGCATAACTGTAGATTTAGCCTCGGCTACCCCCTCTTCTACCTATCAAATCCTTATCCCAGTCCCCGCAGGCGAATATGCTTCGATGTCTATCACACTGACTGATATAACTGGGAACGAATTACAAAATGTTTCAATCCCTGGAAGCAACATCGTTAAACGAGCTGCCGTTTTAGGTATTCCACCGATTTCTTGTGACACGAGTACACCCGAAGAAGGAACCACACATTATAAAATAACCAATGGTGTCATATTACAGAATACAGGCCTTGAGGTAAGCAAGCTGGTCAGCATTCTGCCAGTTCCGGCCAGCAATGAATACCAAATTATTAAAAACTTAAGCGTATCCGATGGGACTATCTACAACATAACAGGTACGGAGAATCGTTATGTACGTTCAATCATACACGATGCTCCTGCAAAAGGTAATTCATACACACTCTCAGAGACATTCGATGTGTACCTGCGCACATTCAGGACCGACTTCGGACAGATTAAAGAAATATATCCTTACGATGAGAACAACGAAGCATACAAACAATTTTTAGGACAAAGAGGCGAATATGTAGCCCCCAGCAATCCCGACATCATGAAAATCGGTGATGAAATATGGCATTCTTCGACCGACATCCTTGATTACGCCAGAAAATGTTATGAATATGTCGCTTCTCATTATAAGTATTTAAACGCCTACACCGGCATACACCCGCTGAAAAAAATCTTGCAGGATGGCGGTGGCGACTGCGGCAATCTGACCTCGATTTACGTGTCGCTATTACGCTATAAGAACATTCCTTCCAAACACATCGTAACCGTCCGGCCAGACGGAAGCTACCATGTGTGGAATGATTTTTATCTTGAAAAATACGGATGGATTCCTGTAGATGTCACAGCCAAAAACAGCGACCCCGATGGAGACTACTTCGGATATTGCGCAGGAGACGGAATTGTTATGAGTAAAGACCTTTATTTCCCCATCGAGATAGATGAAAGCAATACAATGGAAGTAGTAATCTTGCAGAACTTCTTTTACTGGTATTGGTATTCAAGCGGAAATGGAACCGTCAATGGTAGCCATTTCGTCCGGATACTTTAGACAGGAAATCCGGTTGCGAAAGTATTCAATAATAAACAGCCCACGATTATTGGATAAATGGCAAAGTATCCAATAATACTTGGGCTATTCACCAATGATAGAAAAGATATGCCTCTATGCGCGTGCTCCCCACGAATCACTTCGCGGGGAGCGCCTAACTAATAACTAACTTTTTACTTTTGTGGTTTACGTAATTTCTATGACTAACGCTGCAAAGATACCGGCTTTCCCGCTTTCAGGCAATACCTAAATGTAGGTATTTTAGAAACATTCCAAATAGCAGCGTCTGCATCACAATTTCATCTTTACCTCACTCAATTCTACCAGCTTATTGACGATGGCATAGATGGTCAGACCCGCCGCCGAATGAATCTGCAGCTTGCGCGTAATGTTACGCCGATGGGTAATGACGGTATGTACCGATATGTACAGTTTTTCGGCTATCTCTTTGTTCGTCATGCCGCGTACAACGCAACAGATTATCTCTTTCTCGCGCAGACTCAAAGCATCCTGGTCGCCATCATCCTCATCGGCAAAGTTCATTAGAACAGATATTTTCTTTTCCAACGAATCGACATCCTCGAACAGGTTGATACACTCGTCGTATCCTTTCAAACGGTTGGAATCGACAAACGAACTTAACAGAGCGACCACCTTTATATCCGGTTGCTGGTAATGTTCTCTAAACGAATCCGCGTCGAACCAGCCCTCGAACTGCGGATTTACAATCAATATCTGCGGACTATGCGCCTCCATGCAATGCTGCAACCCTTCTTTCGATGTCACTTCTACGGTTTGTACATTCATGTCCGACAAGCGTTTAAGCACTGTCACCAATCCCGTCCGTATAATGACCGAAGTCTCGGCGACAGCAATCAATGTATCTTCCTGAGATTTCATTTCACCCCCTTTTCCAACTCCATAATGGCAGGGACGAACAGGTAATCTTCTACCCTGTTATGCGATGCCAAATCTTCTTCGCAACTGAATATATCGAACAACGCCGCATTCAGCGACGGATTATCACCGTTGGCCGGATAATATTTGATAATGATATTCTTCAATTCGGTCAGCTTAACATTAATCTGGTCGTGATGACGCGCGAAAACTCCAATGCTATAACTTTCAGGCTTCTTTCCCTGCAACAAGCCTCTTACATACGTAAAGACCTTTTCGTTCTCATACTCCATATGCTTTCTTACTTCGCCTACATAGTCGTCAAAAAATTGCAGAATCAGGTAAGACACCTTGTCGCTCAACGAAAAGTCAATAGCCTCTATCAATTTCTTACGAATGGCGGGAAGTTGGAAATCGAGGAAATACGAATGCGCACGCTGCAGATAATCCATCAACGCAGGCACAGAAAGCTGTGCCAGATGATCCCGCATACGGTTGTTCTCCTCAGTCAGGAAATTGACTATAATCAGGAATGTGGGACAGTCCACTCCGTTCATGTCGCATACCTCTTGCACAGATTTGTCGCCAAATCCTAAAGACACTCCAAAACGGCTCAACACCTGCAGCAAAGCATAATTCTCACAGATTAAGTCGCTCATCTTATCGGTCGGCTTGTAAGTTTTGGGTTTACACATAGTAAAAAACGAATTCATATTATTTCTGTTTGCAAAGTAAGACAATTCACGGATACGGAACAATCCCCATTTTTAGGTATTTATCAAAAAGAAAGTTTACCACTCCACAAACTTACCGCGGGCACGTCGTTCCTCCAAGATTTCCGCCAAATGCTTGTTCTTGGAAGAAGCGATGAACTTACGCCCGAAAATGTTCGGGATGGCGACACCTACTGAAACACAAAGGATAATCAACGCTGAATTTACACCGCTCTCGATGGCTTTCATCAGTGGGGTTACTCCTTCAAGATTCTGTACATTCATATTAATCAAGCCGAAAAGCATACGATACATCAGCACCCCCGGAATCATCGGGATGACCGAAGGAATAGTCAGCACATGGTTGGGAACATGGAACCAGTGCACTGCCTTCACCGCTATCAGGCTGACAACCAGCGCACCGCTGAACGAGCCAACCACCAGCCCCATATCAAGGCCGATATTGTCCGTGCTCGGGCCTAAATTTACAAAGTTGCGTGTGCAGACAGCCAAAATGCCTCCTATCGCCACCACCCATAGCAATCGGCGCTGAATATTGAATATCATCGAAAAGCCCATAGCCGAAATAGCTGCGGCAAGCGCATACTCCCAATATTCGTGATGCGGCACCATGCTGATGGTAGGGAAGAAATTCTCGATGGCACACAGCTTGACCGCAAAAGCGATGCCAAACGCCATGGCACCCATCATAATTAATGTATTGACCGCACGCACGATACCGACTTGAATGAAATTATCAAGCATATCATCGACAAAATTAATCAAAGGAACACCCGGCACGATAAACAAGGCACACGCCAGCAGCGGATGCCACGGGGTATCGGTCCATGCTTCGGGAAGGAATGTCGTAGCCCACGCTATCATAGTGGCAACGAAAGCCGAGATAGCAATGCCCATATAGTGGTTTAAGCCCGACCCGTTACATTTTTGCCGCACCCGCATGCCGATAATCGCAGCGATAGAAGCATACAAGAAAGCCATCCAGTCGCAACCGAACTGCACACAAAAGCCACCACAGGCAAAACCCGCACCGACAGCCGTCTGCAAAGGCGTATAGTTCCGTTTCTTGGTACGGATTTTTTCCAGTTCCTCTTCATACCGGTCAAGCGTGTAATCATTCTCGATAGCCCTCCACGACAGCTTGCTGACTTCTGAAATAGCCGTCATGTTCACACCATGCCCGTTGATGCGCTGGAATTTAGTGAATGAAAAGTTCTCATCACTTACGTTCACCATCAGCATAGTAAAACCGATGTTAATGTGCAGTTTCTCTTCCGGGATACCTAAATAAGCGGCCGTCCGTTTCATGTTGCGCATAATCCGGTTGGTATCAGCCAGGCTTTCCACCAATAGTTTTCCTGTACGGAGCAAAAGGTCTACCCGACGATGCAGCAGTTGGTCGTGGGCTTTCACAGTCGTTTCTAAATGTTCCTCTATTTTCATGTTGTCTTAATTTAGTTTCGGGCGCAAAGGTAGGAAAAATATTGCGAGCAAACGCCATCCGAGTGTAGAGAAATTCCACAATCCCTGCCAAAATTCCCCATAATACAAAATTACTTGAACGATTCAGGCATCTGATTCTCAACTTATAAAAAAATATCGTATCTTTGGCACGAGTATTGCATATCATTTACGGCATCTAACCCATAAATTGAAAACTTGTATGAGACGCTTTTTAACAAAGAAAGATTTAAAACTGAAAAAGAAACAAACCATCTATGCTGTTATCGGCATTATCGTAATTATCGGGTTATATTGGTTTCTGACCCGTGAAAGAAAAACGGAGCCGGAAGCCCCCATCGTCAGCGTAACGCCTGCACAGCAACAAGATGTGGAAATTTATGGCGAATATGTAGGCCGCATCCGCGCCCAACAATTTGTAGAGGTACGCGCACGCGTGGAAGGTTTTTTGGAACAAATGCTCTTCGAGGAAGGGACACAAGTGAAGCGCAACCAAGTATTGTTCATTATCAACCAAGCCCAATATCAAGCCAAAGTGGACAAAGCACGCGCCCAACTGAAAAAAGACGAAGCCACAGCGCGCAAAGCAGAGCGCGACTTAAACCGTATCCGGCCGCTATACGAACAACGAGCCGCCAGCCAACTGGACTTGGACAACGCTACGGCAGCTTACGAAACAGCCATAGCCAGCGTAGGCATGAGCCAGGCCGACCTTGACCAGGCGGAACAGGAATTGAGCTATACTGTAGTCCGCTCGCCGATAGCCGGACAAATCAGCGAACGCCATGTCGACCTTGGCACCTTAGTCGGCACATCAGGAAAATCCCTGCTTGCCACAATCGTAAAAAGCGACACTGTATTGGTCGACTTCAGCATGACCGCACTCGACTACCTGAAAAGCAAAGAACGCAACATCATCATCGGGCAAAAAGACTCGACACGTTCGTGGCAACCGACCGTCACCATCACCCTTCCGGACAATAGCGTATATCCTTACAAAGGATTAGTGGACTTTGCCGAGCCGCAGGTAGACCCTAAAACCGGCACCTTCTCTGTACGCGCCGAGATGAGCAATCCCGAACATGTCTTATTGCCGGGACAATTCACCAAAGTCAAGTTGCTGCTTGATGTACGCGAAAACGCCACGGTAGTACCTCAAAAAGCTTTAATAATCGAAAAAGGAGGCGCTTATATTTATGTGATGCGCAAAGACTCTACCGCCGAAAAACGTTTCATCGAATTAGGGCCTGAATTCGGAAACAACACTGTAGTAGAACGCGGACTGATACCTGGAGAAAACATCGTGGTGGAAGGTTATCACAAACTAAGTCCGGGCATTAAGATACGTGTAGGCACGGCTCCTCAGACAGAAGAGAAAAAGGATGAATAAACCGACAACCATCTAAACATAACAATCCATGAAAGTGAGTTTCTTTATCGATCGGCCTGTTTTTTCGATCGTCATCTCTATATTGATAGTCATCATCGGCATCATCGGACTGACGATGCTGCCTATCGACCAATACCCGCAAATTACACCGCCTGTCGTAAAAATAAGTGCCTCTTATCCAGGAGCTTCCGCACTGACCGTATCGCAAGCTGTAGCTACTCCCATCGAACAGGAATTGAACGGTACGCCGGGAATGCTTTATATGGAATCGAACAGTTCCAATTCTGGAGGTTTCTCTGCCACGGTCACGTTCGACATTTCTGCCGACCCCGATTTGGCTGCCGTCGAAATACAAAACCGCATCAAGCTTGCCGAATCGCGGCTGCCAGCCGAAGTTGTACAAAACGGCATCGAGATAGAAAAACAGGCAGCCAGCCAGCTAATGACTATCTGCCTTACTTCGAACGACCCTAAGTTCGATGAAATTTACCTGAGCAACTTTGCGACCCTGAACGTGCTCGACTTGCTCCGCCGCATTCCGGGAGTAGGCCGCGTGTCCAACATCGGCAGCCGTTACTATGCCATGCAAATCTGGCTTGACCCTGCCCGTCTTGCCAATTTCGGGCTGACCGTAAAAGACGTGCAAGACGCGCTGAAAGACCAAAACCGTGAATCGGCAGCCGGCGTATTAGGCCAGCAACCCGTTACAGGACTCGACATCACCATCCCGATTACGGCACAAGGCCGTCTGTCGAGTGCGGCACAATTCGAAGAAATCGTATTGCGCGCCAATCCCGACGGGTCGCTTATCCGTATGCGCGACGTAGCCCGCGTATCGCTCGAAGCACAATCCTACAATACTGAAAGCGGAATCAACGGAGGCAACGCTGCCGTACTGGGCGTATATATGCTCCCGGGCGCCAACGCAATGGAAGTGGCGGAACGAGTAAAGGCGCAAATGGACGAAATCAGCAAGAACTTCCCGGAAGGAATGAAATATGAGGTACCCTTCGACATGACAACTTATATATCCGAATCGATTCATGAAGTGTATAAAACGTTGTTCGAGGCCTTATTCTTAGTGATTGTCGTCGTATTCCTCTCCTTGCAGAGCTGGCGCGCTACACTGATACCGACCATTGCCGTACCGATTTCGCTGATTGGCACTTTCGGGTTCATGCTTATCTTCGGATTCTCGCTGAATATCCTGACGCTATTAGGGTTGGTGCTCGCCATCGGTTTGGTAGTAGACGATGCCATTGTAGTAGTAGAAAATGTAGAACGCATCATGGAGGAAGAGCATCTCAGTCCTTACGAAGCCACCAAGAAGGCGATGGACGGACTGACCGGCGCACTAATTGCTACCTCATTAGTGCTGGCGGCGGTATTCGTACCCGTAAGTTTCCTTTCAGGCATCTCAGGACAGCTATACCGTCAGTTCAGCATCACGATTGCCGTATCCGTATTGCTTTCTACGGTAGTGGCGCTTACGCTTAGCCCGGTCATGTGTTCGTTGATTCTACGCCCGCAAGACCCGAACAAGCCTAAGAACCGCATATTCCGCGCAATCAACAAGTGGCTCGACTTGGGCAACCATAAATACGTGAGCGGAATCAGCCGGATTATCAAGCACCCTAAACGGGTAACTGCCGGATTCGGCATGGTCATCGTTTTCATATTCGTGCTTTACCGCCTGATTCCTACCAGTTTCCTTCCGACCGAAGACCAAGGATATTTCACCGTAGAACTGGAAATGCCGGAAGGAACAACCTTAGAACGTACTCGTGAAGTGACCAACCGAGCCATTGCCTACCTCATGCAAGACCCATCTGTAGAATATGTACAGAACGTTACCGGAACGAGCCCACGTGTAGGCACCAGCCAAGCACGAAGCACACTTACCGTCATTTTGAAAGGCTGGAAGGAACGTGACAACACAACGATAGAACAAATCATGGCGGACGTGCAAAACGAATTCAAGCAATATCCCGAATGCAAAGTCTACCTCTCTACCCCACCTGTCATTCCCGGCTTGGGAACTTCAGGCGGTTTCGAGATGCAACTGGAAGCACGCGGAGACGCTACTTACGACAACTTGGTACAAGCCGCCGACACACTGATGTATTACGCTTCGCAGCGAAAAGAACTGAGTGGGCTTTCGTCATCGCTTCAAGCGGAAATCCCCCAACTCTATTTCGATGTAGACCGTGACAAAGTGAAACTATCCGGTGTACCGATGGCGGATGTATTCACCACAATGAAAGCCTATACGGGTTCGCTTTATGTAAACGACTTCAATATGTTTAACCGTATCTACCGCGTATATATTCAAGCGGAAGCCCCCTACCGCGAACATCGCGATAACATCAACCTGTTCTTCGTGCGCGGAAGCTCTGGCAATATGATTCCGCTGACCGCCCTCGGCAATACGGAATATACTACCGGTCCCGGAAGCATCAAGCGCTTTAATATGTTCAACACTGCCATCATCCGCGGAACAGCGGCTCACGGTTATAGTTCCGGCCAAGCAATGGAACTGATAGAACAACTGGCGCACGACCATCTGCCCGACAACATCGGCGTGGAATGGAGCGGACTTTCTTATCAGGAAAAACAGGCAGGCGGACAAACCGGTATGATTCTGACATTGGTGTTCCTCTTCGTATTCCTCTTCTTGGCGGCATTATACGAAAGCTGGAGCGTTCCGGTAGCCGTCCTGCTCTCATTACCCGTAGCTGCATTGGGAGCGTATGCGGGAGTTGCCTTGTGTGGATTGGAAAATGACACCTATTTCCAAATCGGTTTGGTAATGTTGGTAGGACTGGCAGCCAAAAACGCTATCCTGATTGTAGAATTTGCCAAAGACGAAGTAGATGCAGGCAAAGACATAGTAGAAGCAGCCTTGCATGCCGCCCACTTGCGTTTCCGCCCCATCTTGATGACATCACTGGCATTTATCTTAGGCATGGTACCTTTGGTGCTCGCCAGCGGGCCAGGCTCTGCCAGCCGTCAGGCTATCGGTACCGGCGTATTCTTCGGTATGATTGTGGCCGTAACGGTAGGTATATTCTTAGTGCAGTTCTTCTTTGTCATGATTTACAAAGCTAAAAACAAATTCAAACCGAAACATGCTAAATAATCATCGCACCATGAAACTGATGAATCTTACATATCGTACGTTGTTCATCCTGCTGGCAGCCTTTGCATTAGAAAGCTGCCAGATAGGGAAACATTATACCCGCCCTGAACTGAACCTGCCCACAACCTTAGACAGCCTCAGCGTAGACACCATGTCCATCGGCGACTATCCATGGGAAAACCTATACACCGACACTACCCTCCAAGAGCTTATCCGCAAAACGCTGACGTATAATAAGGATATGTTGATAGCGGCAGCACGTGTAAAAGAATTGGCAGCAAGAAAACGCATTGACATCGCCAATATGTTGCCTCAAATCGGATTGCGGATTTATGCCGAACGGGAAAGAGAGAACTACAATGGCGAGAATTACTCGCAAGATGACCAATTCGATTTGAAAGGCACAATGAGTTGGGAAATCGACCTATGGGGAAAATTGCGTTGGGCAAGAGACAAAGGCGCAGCAGATTTCCTCGGTTCGATAGAAAACCAACGCGCATTGCAAATGAGCCTGATAGCTGAAGTGGCAGAAGCCTACTTCGAGTTGGTTGCCCTTGACAACGAACTGGCTATTGTACGGCAAACCGTAGATGCCCGGCGCGAAAGCCTCCATTTAGCACGTATCCGTTACGAAGGCGGCCTTACCTCAGAAACAGCATTCCGCCAAGCGCAAGTGGAATTGGCACGTACAGCCACTTTAGTGCCGGATTTGGAGAAACAAATCACATTGAAAGAAAACGACATCGCTTTTCTTACCGGTGACTATCCGCACCACATCAAGCGTACAGTATTGCCCGAAGATGTATTGCTTCCGGCTAGCCTTCCGGTAGGATTGCCTTCCAGCCTGTTAGAACGCCGTCCCGACGTACGCGAAGCCGAACAAGCCTTGATAGCGGCTAATGCCGAAGTGGGCATTGCTTTCACCAGCCTTTTTCCTAGCCTGACGCTGAACGCCAGCTACGGTGGGGAAAGCGACATATTCGAAGAATTGCTCCGGTCGCCGTGGCACCTGCTCAGCGCTAACTTGCTACAACCCATCTTTGGCTGGGGAAAGAACCGCGCCCGGCTGAAAGCGGAAAAAGCCGCATTGGAAGGAGCCGCACAAGCCTATGAAAAAGTCGTGCTCAATGCTTTCAAGGAGGCTTACAACGCCATTGCCGACTTCAACAAGAGCAAAGAAATCTACGAAACCCGCCTCCGGCTGGAACAAGCATCGAAAAGCACACTCGACCTTGCCCAACTGCAATACATTAACGGAGTCATCGGGTATATGGATCTTTTAGACGCACAACGTGGTTATCTTGACGCGCAAATCGGATTAAGCAATGCTGTACGCGACAAACAAATCACCATCGTGCATCTATATAAAGCCTTGGGCGGAGGATGGAAAGAATAATCATATCCTCTTGATTAAAACAAATTACGAAATAAAAGACACGAAGACACACTGAGAAAACATTTACGCTCTCTGTTTCTCCGTGTCTTTGCGCTTTAACCGTTACTCACACATAAAAATGTATCAATAACCGGTTCAACCACTTCCATTTTATCCGGAACCAACGGCGGGTACTCAACTGTTTCCCTCCAAAACGAAGAATAAAATCACGATAAGCATATTGCTTGAAAGGAATGCCTCCTTCGATGAACTCAAAATGACGGAATCCCTGCTCACGGGCGTAAACCATGGCGTTCCATACAGCCAATATACCCGGATAAAGCAATGGATAACTTTTACGCATCCCTGCCGAAAAAAGCAGATAAGCGGTATCTTGCGAGAACAAGCAAACAGAACCACCGATAATCTTGTTCTTATAACGGATTACAAATACCTGACCCATTTTCCGGAACAAAGGATGCTCAAACAACGAAATAAAGAAACGGGAATCTGGAAAATAACGATGAATCTTAGAAGCATAATATTTCCGAAGCATCTCGAAAAGAGATTCCATATCAGCACGATTTTGCACAACATCCATTACTGCGCCTTTTCTCAGTCCGCTGGCTATCTGACGTTTGCGGGATGCACTAATCCATTTATCCAAAGTAGCATGATGGATAGAATTGCGCACCCGAAGCCAACGCACAGGGAAAAAGCCGCATTTCCGGAAAAAACGATATCCCCAAAGAGGATGCTCTAAATTACGGAATTCCAGTAAAAAAGACTCTGCCTGAAAACGCACCGTAAAATAAGAAAGAAACTTGCCAAAAATTATTTCATCCTTCACCGACGAATGAAAATACTCCCCTGTCCCATACACATAAGTTTTCCGGCAAAATCCGGTTAGGCGTGAATTGCGGCGGGTTATACAGAGCAATTTCCCTACAGGTTTTCTGTCTTCCCATGCCACCAACAAAACAGGGCGAAAACCGGGCGTTTGTTCCAATACTTGAAACAATCCGGTAGAATGAAAGACATTGGTTCCCGGAAGAATCGGAATGTCTTCCGAATGCTCGTATATACTCACTCGGATAGCCATAGTAATGCAAAGATAATGAATACAAATGAAATTCCTCCTGCATAATGGAATAAAAACGCTATTTAAACACGCAATATTTTGCTCTTCACAATATTTTGCTCATCCTAAATCTGCGCACGATAATCCCAAACAGTTCCCTTGCTATTTATCACGTTTACAAAAAACGGCTTTTACACAATCCGCTTTCCGAAAGGCGTAAGAGCCAATGCTGCCAATTTGAAGTGTTGCCTTCCAAAAGGAATGCCGATTATCGTGATGCAAAGCAAGACACCCAATGCCACGTGGGTTAAGGCTATCCATACGCCTCCGCACAAAATCCATATCAAGTTCATCAAGATGGTAAGGCATCCTCCAGTAGAGGGTGTAGCCTCTACCGTACACCCGAACGGACACAATCCCAACATCGCCAGCTTAATGGTCTGCACACCGAAAGGAATGCCGATAATGGTAACCATCAGCACCAAGCTCGACACAAGGTATTCCAGGCACACCAGCCAGCCGCCCAAAATAATCCATAAAATATTCAGCAATAAATTCATAGGTTTTAATCTTCCAAATTTTGTAACAATTCTTCAGCAGACATAGTATTCAACAATTAGTGGATTTACAAAGATAAGATAAAGCATTGGTTTGCCCAAACACTTTCGGGCAAAAATTTACGACTTATGAAAAGCCGAATCAGGAAGGATGGTCATGCGTTCTAATTCATCCAGCGTCCCGTTGAAGACATTCAGATCCACTTGTTCACGGATGCCGGGAAGCTTCCCCCCGTCGGTATGTTGCCAAAACCTCCATTCGCCTTCATAGCGCACGGAATCTACATAATAATGCGCTATCCAATAAGGATAGGTATCAAATACCGAATCGTTCAGGTAACGTTCCTTAAACTTATACGAAGCATATAGAATAGGTTTCACACGATAATGACGCTCTATCAGGCGGAGCCAAGTCTTTACCCCTCGTTGAAGCGCTTCTTCATCATCGCCTACCTTTTCAATGTCGAGCACCGGAGGCAAGTCGCCCGGTTCGAGCTTAACCGAACGGATAAAAAAATCCGCCTGACGTGACGCATCAGTATTCGGATTAAAGAAGTGATACGCTCCACGGATAAATCCATGACGGCGCGCACGGTCGAAATTGCGCACAAATGCAGTATCGCTGAAGTCTCCCCCTTCCGAAGCTTTCATAAAAACAAAACGGACCGGAAACGGGGCATTCTGAACCTTCTGAAGTTCTTCCCAATTAATAACCCCTTGATGATGGGAAATATCGAATCCGTGAACGGAATATCCGGCTGGAAGACATACACCGTATGCTTTCGTGCCGTAGCAAGGCTTCCAGCGATAGGCATACGGACGGATGAAAAAATAATAGAAACCGATAACGAACAAGGCGGCTATGCCTCCCATCGCCACGTATTGAAGCCAGTCGGGCATATTCCCTGTGTGTGTTTTCCCGCGTTTGCCTTTCCTTCCCGCAGGCTTTTTCTTCTTGCCAGCCCCACTTGCACGCCGTGAAGAAGAAGATTCCTTACCCTTTTCAGAAAGGCTTCGGCGCAGCTTGTTTACAGGTGTCAAAGGCGATTTTTCCATTATAATTTATGTGTACAAAATTAAGAGTTCACCACCGAGAGGACACAGGGCACACAGCGTCCTTAATTTCAAATTTTCCCCGTAAAACTCTGTGCCCTCTGTGGTGATATATCAAGCAATCAGGAAGATTATCCGATTACTTTTGGTGTTCCAACTGCAAAGTCTTGGTAGGCTGGTCGCATACTTCCGTCGGGCCGAAATACTGAATCGGGCCCGGATAAACAAATGAAGTTTCTTTCGCCCATACGTCACGTGCAGCGGCAAACGCTTTAAACGGAGCGCCGTCCAGCTTCACCAATGCTTTCTGGATAACCGGCTTCATTTCTCCGTGACGACGTTCCATGTTCATCATCATCGTGATAGGCACACCCCCTGCAATCCATTCTTCGGCAGGAGCGGTCAGATTACGTACCGACGACATATAACCGGTCTTTCCGTTAGCCATCAATACGGCTGCGGTATAACCCAATGAGTAGCAATAATCTGCGTCGAAATTCGACGGAGCCGCGCAACGTCCTTCGTATCCGAAGAAATGGTGTTGTGCAGAGAACTTGCCTACGAACTTACCTTCCGCCTTCCATGCAGCCAATTTCTTGCCTACCATTTCCGACAAAAGCTTTTCGGTTTCGATAAGTGACACCTGAACATTTCCATGCGGGTCGCGGTCCAAAGTCAGCTGACGTGCTACGCCTTCGGGCAGGGAAGCGTAAACGTCCGCGTTCTCCTTCGACAGGTTATTGATGATGTATTCACGTTGTTTATCAGGCTCGATAGCGGCATATTCTTCAGCATGTACAGCCAAGAAATCGTTCAATTCCGCAATCAGTTTCTTCATGGCAGGAATGAACTCAATCAAGCCTTCCGGAATCAATACCGTACCGAAATTGTTTCCTTCGGCAGCACGTACAGCTACAGCATTGGCGATATAAGTAACGATGTCATCCAACGACATGCTCTTGGCTTCCACCTCTTCCGAAATCAAGCAAATACTCGGCTGAGTCTGCAAAGCACATTCCAGCGCGATGTGAGAAGCCGAACGTCCCATCAGCTTGATGAAATGCCAGTACTTACGAGAAGAATTGCAATCACGCTCGATATTACCAATCATTTCCGAGTAAGTCTTGCAAGCGGTATCAAAGCCGAATGAAGTCTCAATCATTTCATTCTTCAAGTCGCCGTCGATGGTCTTCGGACATCCGATAACTTGAATGCCATATTTCTTAGCCGCATAATATTCAGCCAATACACAAGCGTTCGTATTCGAATCGTCACCACCGATAATAACAAGCGCCTTAATGCCCAATTCCTTCAGGATTTCGTATCCCTTTTCAAACTGGTCTTCTTTTTCCAGTTTCGTACGTCCCGAACCGATAATGTCGAAACCGCCCGTATTGCGGTATTCGTCAATAATGTCGGCGGTCAATTCCATATATTTATGATCAACCAACCCACCCGGGCCCAAAATGAACCCGTACAATTTGTTGGCAGGATTCATCTTCTTGATGCCATCGAACAAACCCGAAATCACGTTATGCCCGCCCGGAGCCTGACCGCCAGAAAGGATGACACCCACGTTCATCGGAGCAAATTCTTTGACTTCGCCTTCCTCGAACTTCAACAACGGCATGCCGTATGTGTTCGGGAACAGTTTCTTGATTTCTTCTTGGTCGGCTACCGACTGAGTAGGTTGTCCTTCCATTACCTTTACACCGCCTTTCAATGCCTTAG
>CASFRN010000085.1 GCA_949296855.1 uncultured Bacteroides sp.
CCCGTTGAAGCGAACAAAAACGCTCCGAACAGCAGTGCACTTAAATACTTTTTTCTCATAAAAAAATAAATTTAATTTATAAATTAAAAGATTCAAATCGTTCTAGTTCAAGCCGTTAAGCCTACCGTATCATCCCGCCCGAAAGACCCCAAAAACCGTTGTCTTGTTATCGCGCCGGCTACTGACCAAACAGAGCCGTAACGCCTTCTGCACGGGATAAAGCGGTTTTGCCATAGAACTCTACGCTTCTCTACTCATGTCGGAATCCGTATCCGGATACGTTTCCTCTCACTTTTGAAAAGATTTCCATTCACAATTTTGTTTTAGAAGACAACTTTCAAGGCACAAATGTATAAGTTTTATTTCATACACAATCATTATCATACAAAAAAGTTCCGTTAAATTTATATTTATTAACATAGTTACGCTGTGTAAAGCACACAAACAGAGAAGTTGTGCAATCTTTTTTCATATTCCCGCAAAGGTTACCAAGGAAAGGGAGTTACTCCTTATATTATATAGCAAGAGCCAGCCGCAAGCTCCTACAGCTTCGGCTCCTTCCGGCTTGGCAATGAACCGATGCCGAAGCAGGAAATCCTCCTATTCCGGTATTCCTGTCGTAGCCCATAATCACAATGCATTTTCTGTTGTAATTCTCGCTTGAAATTCATACCTTTGTATCAATCACTTAAAAACGGAGGAACCGAGCAATGACAATTATAGCCAACCCTATTTACGATGTCGTGTTTAAATACATGATGGAAGACGACCGCGTGGCAAAGCTTCTGCTTTCCGCCTTGCTGCAAAAAGAAGTGCTTTCGCTGAAAATGCGCCGCCATGAATATACCGGTATGCGGCAAACCCGCATATCACTGTTCCGCATAGACTTTTCTGCTAACGTGCGCAACGAAGACGGCACAGAGAACCTGATACTGATAGAGCTTCAGAAAACGTGGCTGACTACGGAGACACTGCGTTTCCGCCAATACCTGGGCACACAGTACTTGGATAAAGACAATATTTCAAGCGATGAAAGCGAAAAAGGCTATGGCCTTCCCATTGTTTCCATTTACATTTTAGGACATAAGCTGGGCGACCTGACCGAACCGGTCATCTATGTCCGCCGCCGTTATTTAGACTACGATTCTAACCCGATAACAGAAGGTGTGCCCGACAAGTTTATCGAGAGCTTGACACACGACAGCATCATCATACAAATCCCATACCTGAAAGGACGTGTACGCAATCGGTTGGAACGTATCCTGAATGTCTTTGACCAAGATTATTGCATGAAAGGCAACGAGCACTTGCTTGAAATTGACGAAGATTTGTTCCATAACGACGAACAGATACTGGTAAGCCGATTAGTAAAAGCCGCCGTAGCTCCCGATGTGCGCAGAGCTATGGACGTGGAAGACGAAATCCTCTCGGAAATAGAAGCGCGCGATACGACCATCATGTTAAAAGACAAAAAAATCAAAGAGAAAGAAGAGAAAATCAAAGAGAAAGAAGAGAAAATCAAAGAGAAAGACAACGAACTTAAAGAGAAGGACAACAAGCTCAAGGAGAAGGACAACAAGCTCAAGGAGAAGGATGACAAGCTCAAGGAGAAGGATGACAAGCTCAAGGAGAAGGATGACAAGCTCAAGGAGAAGGATGACAAGCTCAAGGAGAAGGACAGGGCTTTGGATGCCGCTATTTGCGTGTTGTATCAAAACAAACTAACGATAGCAGACATCGCGGCACAACTGTTTGTTTCGGAACAGGACGTAATTGGCGCATTGCAGCGCAAAGGGCTAATAGAGAAAGAAATTTGAAACAAACATAATCTGCATATTTTCATGCGGGTATGTTTCGGCTCATATTGACACACCCGCATGAAAATTATCTACGGAAACTTTCGGCGAATTCTAACGATACACAATTGGCTGTGCTACGGCATGCCTCACAGCCGAACGCCAAGCCGCAGGCTATAATGTCATCCCAGTCCTTTTCGGCCAGTGCATCGATATCAGAACGGCGAATGCGATTCTGTATCAATCCGTAAACAATGCCGGCATTGAAGTTGTCACCCGCACCGATAGTGCTTACGGTTTCCACCTCCGGTACGGGGAAACGTTTGGCATACGTACGGGTAAACAAGCTGACATCACGCGCGCCATCGGTATAAATGAACGGATTGCAATAGAAACTGACCTTTTGTCGGTACACTTCCTTTGGGTCATCCAATCCGAACATGAACCGGAAATCTTCGGAAGAGCCGCGCAGAATGTCGGCATACTCAAAATTCTCCAAGATTGTAGGCATCAGCTTGATAGCTTCGTTGGCATGCGTGCTGCGGAAATTAACGTCGTAATAAATGATTGCTCCACGCCCCTGCGCCAAATCGAGCAATTCTTTCACTTTATCCCTAAGCACTGGCGTAACGGCAAAATACGAGCCTATCATCACGATGTCATCCGCTTGAATGTCGGGCATCGTCACGTCCAGCCGCTGGCGCGGATAATCTTTATAAAAAATATATTCGGCATCGTTACGCTCATTAAGGAAAGCCAAGGATACGGGCGACTTCCCGTCCGGAAAGACATTGACATTGTCTGTACGCACCCCGTTGGCGCGCATATTGTCGAGAATCATCTTCCCTACCCGGTCGTTCCCGGTTTCGCTGATAAACGTAACGTCAACACCCATCCTGCCCAATGAAATCATGGCATTGTAAACCGAGCCTCCGGGGACGGCGGCTTGCGGTTGCCCGTCGCGGAACAAAATGTCAAGAATGGTTTCTCCTATTCCTATTACTTTTCTATTCATAACCGTAATGTATGTTAGATTGAATCATTTGCTAAGCTCGCGCGAACGTTCGCCTAAGTATCCGCCGTGATGACGCTTGCTATATTCTTCTATCGTAAACCCCGTGCGCTTCATTGTCTCTACCACAAGGATATCGCCTATCACGGTCATCACGGTAGTGGAAGTGGTAGGAGTCATGCCTAATGGGCAGACTTCGGCCGGGTGTCCCGTAGCGATACAGATGTCGGCGGATTCGGCCAAAGGGCTGCTGGGATTGCCTGTAATGACAATTTTCTTCAGTGCGGGATTCAATCTTTCCGCTAAAGTAGTCAGTTCGATAATCTCGCGCGTCTTACCCGAATTGGATATCAGGAGCAAAAGGTCATTCTCTTGCAAAATGCCCAAATCGCCATGTTGTGCTTCGCTGGGATGAAGGAAAACCGCCGGCGTACCTGTAGAACAAAAGGTGGTAGCGATATTCATGGCTATCTGTCCGGCTTTACCCATGCCGCTGGTAACCAACTTTCCCTTCTTTCGGTGCACTTGCTCTACTATCAATGCAACCGCCTTTCCGTATGCGTCCGTTATCGGAATATCGAGCACAGCTTGCGCTTCGCGGCGCAACAGTTCATGAATAGAATCCATTTCTTCAATGAATAATTTAAGTTAATAATCAATGTTTATCGCTATTCGTTCATCAAGGATTGCGCAAGGCGCATTATCACGCCAATAGCATTGTCAGTTCTTCGAACGTATCTGCCACCTTATAATACCGCTTCAGCGGCCGGTGGGCAAAACGGGCCGTTTCCAGTTTATCGAAGAAACGGAGGATGTCATCCCAAAAGCCATTTACATTGTAAAAAATAACCTGCTTGCCGTGATAACCGATGGTGGCGGACGCCATGACATGAAACACTTCGTCAAGGGTGCCTACCCCTCCGGGGAGTGCCAACATCACTTCAGCTTCTTGCAACATGATATCCTTACGGTCGCTCAAGTTGACAGCACGAAACGTTACGTCCAGCTTGTCGCTTACCATGCCTCGTTCTTCCAGCTTAGTTGGCACTACCCCCATAACCATGCCTCCTTTTTCCTTGGCCGCTCCGGCCACAGCTTCCATCAGCCCAGTATTTGAGCCTCCGTATATCAACCACTTATGATGTTCGCCCATCCATGCGCCAAGTTCTTTCGCCTTCTTCATATAAATCGGGTCTATCGCATCCGACGCAGAACAAAACAGTGCTATCTTATCCATATTTTTGAGTTTTTAAGTCCTTTGCCCCTAAGTTCTTGAGCCTTGAGTTCATTTAATTATGGTACAAATCCATACCGGTATCTGTAGCCTCGATGTTGGATTTTTCCACTGTACCTTATCGAATGAATGCAATAACTCATCATCTAACTTGCAAATATCTGCATTTTTTCTGCAAAAGCAATGAGTATTATTGTATTTTTGCATCCAAATTTAGTTGAAAAAGCAAATGGCCACTTATCAAACTGTCACTTTACCTAACGGAATACGCATCATACACGAGCCGAACCCTATTGGGGTGGCTTATTGCGGCTATGCCATAGACGCAGGCACACGCGATGAACGTGAAGACGAGCAAGGCATGGCGCATTTCGTAGAACACCTTATCTTTAAAGGTACACGCAAACGGCACGCTTGGCACATCTTGAACCGGATGGAAAATGTAGGAGGCGATTTGAACGCTTATACCAACAAAGAAGAAACGGTGGTTTACAGTGCGTTTCTGAAAGAAGACTTCTTGCGTGCCGCCGAACTACTGACCGACATCGTATTCAACGGCACCTTCCCGCAAAACGAAATAGAAAAAGAAGTGGAAGTCATCATCGATGAAATACAAAGCTACGAAGACAGCCCCGCCGAATTGATATTCGATGACTTCGAGGAATTGATATTCCCCAACCATCCGCTGGGACGGAACATCTTAGGGAAGCCCGAACAATTACGGAACTTCAGGAGCGAAGACGCGCTCGACTTTGTGCACCGTTATTATAAACCGGACAACTTGATTTTCTTTGTGCAAGGAAACATCGATTTCAACCGCATTGTGCGGATTATGGAAAAAGTGACGGCCGACATCCCCGCCGGCGCAGTGAAGAATTATACCCGCCAGGCCCCCAGTGCCTACCAACCCCAGCAATTGACCTTACACAAAGAGACACATCAGGCACACGTAATGATAGGAGGACGGGGATACAACGCTTACGACGAACGGCGCACCGGGCTGTACTTATTGAATAACATTTTGGGCGGACCGGGCATGAACAGCCGTCTCAATGTGGCATTGCGCGAACGGAAAGGATTGGTTTACGCCGTAGAGTCGAACCTGACATCTTATACCGATACAGGGACTTTCTGCATTTATTTCGGATGCGACCCGAAAGACGCAAACCGATGTATAGATTTGGTACAAAAAGAATTACGCCGACTGCGCGAACAGCCGCTCACCTCTTCGAAACTGAATGCAGCCAAGAAACAAATCATCGGACAAATAGGCGTAGCAAGCGACAATTTCGAAAACAATGCTCTCGATATGGCAAAATGTTTCCTTCACTACAAACATTACGAATCGAAAGAGGAACTGTTTCGCCGCATTGAAACCCTTACCGCACAACAATTGCAAGATATAGCCAACGAAATGTTTGCCGAAGATTATCTGTCAACCCTGATTTACAGATAGATTCTGTCCGCTCCAGGCAGCCGAAGGGGCTGTCTCAAAATTGAAATAAGCTTTCATTTTGTCATCCTGAACGCAGTGAAGAATCTCGACACACAAGCTGATGTACACGAGATTCTTCGCTACGCTCAGAATGACATTGCATTTTGATAGGCAATTCTCATTTTGAGACAGCCTCTTTTTTAATATAATTTCCTATATGCTTCCCTTCATTTCAGTTCAACTTCCGGGCTACAAAACCGGCACATTTTCGTACCGGATGTTATCAAACCTTAAATACGGAAAGCTAACACACTCGTTACCAGGCATCTTTACTTTGCGGTTCTGTAGCCGGCGCGATAACAAGACAACGG
>CASFRN010000086.1 GCA_949296855.1 uncultured Bacteroides sp.
ATAGACGATGCTCCTTATTAGACAAGGCTTCCCAAGGTCGAGTCCCGTCCAGCCGCCATCAGCTTCCGGATAGTCGAAAGAGGTATAGGGGTCGCCGTCGAAAGCGTTCGTATATTCGTGCCCGCTGTTGTCACCCGGCGTACCGATGACCTTGCCACGCAAAGGTAATGAACCGGAATCCGTCCCATAGAAGGCGATTTCTGCCACGTCGCAATGGCTGCCCGCCTTCCCCCGGTAACGCACGTAGCGGTAAGGCTTACGGCTGACCGTCCGTACCCGGGTATACAGGCGGTACGGGCGGTCCTTTACTACAAAAAGTGTGTCGGCATTACGGAAGCGGCTGTCGTTGCTCCCTTCGAACACGCCCCCTGTCATGCGCCCGCTCACGCCGTCCAGGTAAAGCAGGAATTTATGGAACACCGTCACCGGCTCTTCCCGTTCACCGGGCGAGAGGAAACGTATCTCACCCGTAGGACGCTCCAGCACGAACGGGTCGGAACGCATCTGCAGCTTTCCGCCGGCATACGAGGCAAGCCGGAACACCATCTGACCTTCCACGTCAAGGAAAACCGCCTCACCGCCCGAAGCACGGCACCACGCCACCGGAGTCCAGTCCATCCGGCACGAAGCGCACAGGTACAGCAGTTCGCCTTCACGCAAGGGAGGGTAAATCCGGCCTTCCGCTATCCGCACCGTGTGGTTCTGCTTGCCGGCATACACGGCGGTCACGTCCTCCATGCAGGGGTAGCGGAAAGCGGGGGGTAGCTTTTCGGGAGACATACGTAGCGAGTCCGTCATCCGCCGGTTCAGGCTGAACGTGGAGCGGTACACTTTCCCTTTCGGGTCCCAATACGCGTCCGGACTGGCTCCGCCGGTCATGTTGTCAAGCAACGTAAAATAATACCCACGTCCCTCCTTGTCGAACATCACGTTCCAGCTATGAGGGGCGTTGCGGTTGCCGCGCATCAGCATGACGTCCTTGGCGCACGGAAGGCCCAACGCACGGTATACATACAGCAGCAGGTCGGTGAACTCCTTGCAGCTGCCCGAACGCCATTCCACCGTCTTCGGCCCGATATGCGGGCTGGGTTCGAACAGTCCCGTAAAATAAATCGGGGCCTTGCGCAGCGAATCGAACAAAGCTTCAGACACAAAGCGGGGGTCTTCCGATTCGGGCAGATTCCGTATGCTGTCCAGCAACGGATTATAACGTTCGTAAATCTCCTTGCGCCACGATACGAGCCGTTCATCGCCCACCCGGTAAGGCAGGACGTATTCACAGAACAGGTGGAACGGCACGTTCTTGCCCCAAGGCTGCTCACGCCACACCTTGAAAGCCCAGTCGATGTTCTCTATCAGGTAGTCGGGCGAAATGCCCACATCGCTCGTCTGCCTTAGGCTGGAAACGTCCAGCCTGCCGTAAATGCGACTGACCGAATCCAGCACTTCCGTCGGCGTGTACCTGCCGCTGGAATGCAACTCATATAGCTTCAGCTGCGCATCCATCGAAGGTGCATCGCTGGTGGCGTGGTAAGGAAGATTCGCTATCAGGAACAGGGCGGCACGGTATTTCAGCGAATCATCCTTGCAGTGGTCCAATACACGCCGGAGTTGCGGATTCTCGGCCAGCACGTCGTCCACGCCGGGAATAAAAGTCTCCTGCCTGGCGCAGCCACAGAGCAGGAGGAGAAACATCAAGGGGATAAACAAAGGTTTCATCGGTTCGGGATTTTTCATCGGAAAATTTGAAAAGCAAGGAAAACAAATCAATTGGTTCTTATTTTCAGAAGTTTTTCAGGTCCACCAAAAACAAGGCAACCGTCTTTCATGGCAACCAAAGCACCTAAAGATTCCAACGTATTCTTATCAACTTTAAACAACCTGTGAGATGACAAATCATCATAGCTGAATTTCAGCACATAAAAATCATCCTTGCAGAAAAAAGAAATTACTATATCATTGCCATCCGAAAGCATGTTGGTGGAATAAATCTTCCCATCATCCGCAATACTGCGCATCAGATTCAGAGGGTTGTCTTTTTTTGTGTTCGAAAAATCAGGCCACAAGCCCTGAAAATCCAGTTCGCAAAACACTTCGGCATGTCCGCCATAACATTTATAAATCCTCGGTTCTACAGCCGGCAAGTACAGGATGGTGTCATTCGATACACCTGCAAACACATTATAGCTAGCGAACGTCACGTTTTCCACTTCGGAAGGAACCGGCAAGACCGCTTTCCTGTCGCCTCCTTCCACATAGACCAGCTTGTCCTTATTCGGGCCATACGCCACATTGCCACGGTCATACCATACACCGCCACCGGCACCGGAGTCACAGAAGAAATGGTTCGCCTGGACCTCGGCAGCGTCTTTGTAGAGAAATGACAAGTTACGGTCCAAATAAATCCGCTGGGAGGTGGAATAGGTATCAAGGAGCACGACTCCTGAAGGTACGACATTGAAATCTACAATCCCGACAAATTCATCCGGACCGTTCCCTCTCTTGGTATACGAATTTACAAGCACGCCTTCGGAATCATACAGATAAAGGCCGGGATCTTTCCAGGAGTCCAGAATCAGTATCGAATCTCCCATCCACTCAACCTTGTTTATGTTACCGGGGAAATGGTTTGACAGGGAATCGTTCAGCATAAGTACGTTTATAGATGATGCCGCCTCCTTTAGCGGCAAGGCATCATCAAGATTCACTCGAATCGTACAGGTTTCCACATCTGACTTTTTTTCTGTGCACGACACCATCATTAATGACATAATCATGCTGAACATACTAATTTTTAATAACTTCATATTTCATACAAATTTGTCGTTTCAACTTATCAAATGGAAAGAGAACATATACTTTCATTCTCTTTCCATCCCACTTTTTTAATACAATTCAATACCTGCTTTTGCTCAATATAAAAACAGGATAATGTTTCTCCTATTTAAAAACTACCATGGAGTTCCCGGACAACTGGCACCACCATTGGGGTCACATCTCCAGGAAGTTGGAGAATACACTGTCACAACCCATCTTCCATTACCGATTTCTTCATTCGCCAACGCTTCCACATTGGCCAAAGCCAAGTCAGACATCACTTCTTTATCTTGAACTTGGTAAGCCGTAACTCCGGAAACTACAGCCAAAGCAGCTGCTAATACTATCTTTAAAAATCTTGATTTCATTTTGTTCTTGTTTTAATTGATTATTACTTTGTCTATTTTTCATCTGCGAAGCCGCAAATCTCCGGTTTGCGAATCTTCTGTTTTCTTCTTAACTTTGCAACGGTCTATCCTCTTTTCTATTTTAGGGTTTGACTGGAGTGGAAACTTATCCAAATGTCTGCCTTATACACTTGCATACGGTTTCCACTCCTATATAATTCATGAATTGACTATCGTTTATTCATTCTTTAAAGTAAACAACAAAAGCATATTGCCATATCTTTCTTCTTCACCTTCCGACATATCATCCATCTCTTCATACGAACAAGAACCAATCAGGGTATCCCCTATCTGCCAACGGGGAAAGAAAGGGATTTTCCCATTGCTATCCACCACTATGCCAGTCTTCTGCACAGCCATGTCTGGTGAAGAACAAGCGTAATACCTTTTATCAGCATACAGAAAACTGTTTATCAGAGACAAACCGACCTTGAAAAATTCACAGGGCATGACATCCAATGCCCCTACGGCACCAGCTTGTGTTGCATCCCCCTGATAATTGGCATCCCCATAATCATAAGACACATAAGGAGACAAAAGGTGTGCGGCTGCATCCCAACGGTAAACCGTACGCCCGGAAGGCAAGACACAATAAACATCATACTCACCAGCCTTCGAAAACAACTTTGAACCGGTAAATCCGCTATTCGACACTTCTGATAAACCGAAAGAATCCACTACCTTGCCCGAATCGTTCACATAAACCACCTGACGCAACGTATCAGACACTGCTAAATTATAACACAAGAAACCATCGGACACCCGTACGAAATCCAAGGCAGGAAAACCAAGCCAGACCTTACGTTCAGCCTCCAACTCCTTATTATATACATACACCGAAAGCCCGCCCATATCGAGCATATAAAGGCGGCATGAGTCTGAAGAAAGGGCTACTGGCTGTATGTACTCCAACGGACCGTTGCCACGCTGACATATTTCCCGCTCCAAACGTCCTGTACGTCTGTCAAACTTCGCCATAGACAAGGTAACCTCATCCAGCACATACACCGAATTGCCGATACCAGCAACATCTTTCACATTTGCCACATAGCCGGACGAATCCGAACGCAACGCCAGCACTTCCGTCCGGAACAACTCATTCAGTTCTTGCTTCTGTCCGGAAAAGTCTGTCACCTCAATCGTGCGGACATCCCTTTCCTGCTGACCTGTATTCTTACAAGCTACCAGACAGAACAATACTCCTATATAAAACAGATTCCGTAACATAACAATTCTTTCACATTCATAATCTACGCCCAATCAGAACCAAAGAGGAATTTCATCCAAGCGCACCTACTTTTAATTACAACAATATGAACAACTATGGGAATGATATAGTCCTTTACCTATCGGGCTCCAATAACTTGTCGCAGTACACTTTCCGGTTGAATTGCCATACATATCAAAACATTTGATATGCATTGAACTATATCCTCCTTCTTCCATTGGATCTTCAATCATAGCCAATGCTTCCACATTGGCAAGAGCCAAATCAGACAATATTTCTTTATCTTGAGCTTGGTAAGCCGTAACTCCGGAAACTACTGCCAAAGCGGCTGCAAATGCTATCTTTAAAAATTTTGATTTCATTTTTTCTTGTTTAAATCTATTATTACTTTGTCTATTTCTCATCTGCGAAGCCGCAAATCCCCGATTTGCATATCTTCTGTTTTATTCTTAACTTTGCATCGGTTTAACCTCCTTTCGTTTTAAGGGTTTAACTTGGAGTGGAAAACATACAAACTGTCTTCCAAATACACGCTGTATCGTTTCCACTCCTTTTATATATCCAAATAGGAATACGAAAAATCATTTGTCATGCTGAACGCAGTGAAGCATCTCGAAAACATATATGTAAATGTACACAAGATCCTTCACTCCGTTCAGGATGACAAGACATAATTTCCCACAATTTAATTTTGCACTAACGCTTCTCCCGCTACGGTAATGCGCAACGGGGCATCCGCCGTATTGCAATACACATCTACCGTCTTGTGGAAATGGCCTGCCTCGTCCGCTTCGTAAACAATCAGCAGTTTGGTTTCTTCGCCCGGACGGACCGGCTGCTTGGTGTATTCCACACGGGTACAGCCACACGAAGTATCCACACCGTGTATCACCAACGGAACATCGCCCGTATTCTTCAGCCGTACTTCACGCTGCTGCTTCTCCGCCATCGGGAAAGAACCGAACTTCACTTCTCGCTCGCTCAGCAAAGCTATGGTTTGCTTCGTATCCGATGGTGCGGAAGACTTGCCGCCCACGATGTTCAGATACAGTTCCTTCACCCGCGGGTTATGAACCGGATTGCCTATCGCTACCACCCGGTTGTTCTTGTCGAGCAAAAAGGTCTGTAGCGACATTTCGGACGGGAAACGGTTCAAGCGGTTGAACGCATCCTCACGGTCGAAACACACCGGATAGGTAAAAGCATCGCGACGGGTGAGATACATCAGTTCGCGCAAGTCCTTGGGATGGAAATAGAACACGTAAGCCAACCGCCCTTTACCAAACAATGAATCGGTTTCGGCTATCAGCTGTTTCCACTTAGGCAACTGCAACTTGCAACTGGCGCAACCGATGGAATCAACATACGTCACAATCCGGTAGGGAGCATCCTGCCACCGGAACGCCACCGTATCCCTGCCTTGCACCGTAAACACAGCTTGCCGGGGGAAGACCACTTCTTTACCCTCCCATTCCTCCACCAAACGGGTCAGGCGGGCTTTACCGGATTCTTTACAGGAAAGCAAGAAAAACGGAAATAATCCGAATACGACAAAACGTTTCATCATCCCTTATTCATCGAATAACATAGAACGCTGAAAAACATATTCCACCTTTTGCTTGGTTACCGGACATACGACAGAGCCTGATCCTACACACAAGACTTGTTGCTCACCTTCTCCACCAGCCAACGCCTCCACATTCTCAAGCACCAAATCATTGGTCACTTCCTTTTGACTGTTCTCCGAAAAGAACAAGCTTACACACACGCAAAAAACGGCTGCCGCCATACATACTACTTTTTTCTTCATATCTGTTTTGTTTAATATATCCGCTTGTTAAGTTGTTGTCCTGTCCTTGCAAAGACTGATGCAATTATAACGAAACCACATCAAACTAACAAAAATTCTAGATAAATTTTCCCGTTTATATTCCGTTTATCTTGCGTTTACATTCCGTTTATATTCCATTTATATCAACGGTAAATAAAAAAATATGAATGTCCGCAAAAAACCAATAGCACACAGAAAACACAGAAACGCACAGATTTACACAGATTAATTTAGGCTGCGCTATGTCTGCATAGAAAATAAAAATCTGTGCTCCTCTGTGAACTTCTGTGTCATCTGTGTGCTATGGCAAAATGCGGATATCCATATAAAAAAACAAGAATCCATGTACATTTATCCACCGTTTTCTGTAACTTTGTCCGCATAAAACCGAAGAACTATGATATACAAGAAACCATACGCATGGATAGCCAGTTTAGCGGCCGTCTTGCTTACCGTAGCCGGATGCATCCTTTTCTATGAAATAGCACGTGTCCGCCAATCCATTACCGAAGAAGTGGAAGGCTTGCTGGATGAAGCCTTGCACGAAGAATACCAGCTGCGCCTTTTAAGCTTAGGGATATATGCCGAACCTGACCCCAATCCCGACAGGAAAATCCAAACCTATCGGACTAGAACGAAAGAAAAAGACACCGTTTATGTGTTCGAAGAACCCATGAACGTACAAACGGCGGACTATCTGATAAACCAACATGATTTTGCCGACAAGCATCCCATGGATATAAATAAGGTGAACCTGCTGCTATCGGAAAAACTTGCCGACGCAAACGTAAAAGGGAAAAGCGGCATTGCCTACACACGCAACGGGGAAACCCTGTACAGCGGCAACGATTCGGTTTTGCCGGCAAAAGCCGCTTGCCGTACCCCCATGCAATACATCGACTATCCGCCCTCGATACAAATACAGGCATGGGCAGACTACGGCATAGCCACCCTCTGGCATCATACGGACCTTGGGAACATCGGAGCCGCCCTGTGCTGCCTGTTAGGTATTCTCCTATTGGGAAGAAAATACGCCACCTTACAGAAAAAAGAGAAAATACAGGAAACGGATTTACAGGCCAAGACAAGAATCGAGATAAAGGAGCAATTGCACCAATGCGTGATTGACGGCATGGCGCACAACTCAAGCCGACAGCTTTTACAGCTATTCAGTATGTTCGTTGAAGCCGACAACCATTTCCTGACGCGTGAAGAAATCAGGCAACGGTTCTGGAAAGACATAGACACCAAAAGCGCAGATAAAAACCTCAATAGCCACATCAACAAACTGCGCCAACTGCTGAAACCACATGAGGGATACGGAATCATCGCTATAAAAGGATTAGGATATTCCTTAATCATCCCGGAGGGGTGAAGCAAGCCCTGCAGACAAAGCCATCCGGATGCAGGAAAAATCCCGTATAGTCAGGACAGCTGTCCAGACGGAGTTGGACTCCAATCCTTATAGGGCAGGACTGCAGTCCTGGCTATATAGGATTTAGGGAGGACTCAGATAAGCAGGACGGGGCATCCGGTTGGCTTGGCGGAAGCAGCCGACATATCCGGACTTCACTCTATCCGCTTCCACACCCGGCTCCAATCCATATCCCCCGTATAAGGGTCTTCCGACTTCCATATCCGTGTTGCCTTGCCTACGATGTAAGGTTCGGGAAGCAAGCCCCAGTAGCGCGAGTCCTGCGATTGAACACAGAGACACAGAGGCACAGAGTTTTATTTTTTTGAGAGAACAAAACGCACGGAGGAAAAGCTTTCTCTTCTCTTTTATATTTATCCTCTGTGTTCAATCAAAGAAGTACGTGTCTTGTTTATTTTAACAAATCACCCACAAAATAACGGACGATGGATATATCGGGAGAAAATGCCACGGCATACACCGTGCTCTCGTCTTCCGATACGGCGATACGCCCAATCTCACGGTCAAGCAGCAGATGACGGACTAAGTTGCCCTGATGGTCGAACACCAACAGATGGCGAGAGTCGAAACCCGAATTGTCGGGGCTGAACACAAGCCCACAATAACTGCAGAAGATATAATGTTTCGTCATCTTCACGCCGACAAAGCCTTGCTTCAGACGATTCGTGTTAAGACCGCCATTCCTGTAGGCGGGTTCCTCCAAGAACACTTCCCATACCTTTTCGACTCCGGAACCGGAACGGCGATAAAAGACACTTACTTATTATTCTTACTTTGTTTGTTCATTCACTCCTGCGAAGCCGCAAATCCCCGACTTGCGAATCTTCTGTTTTCTTCCTGAATTGACCATCAGTTTAGCTTATTTTTTGCCTTAGCGCAAATGCAGGAGTTCCAGCCGGACGGCGTTATCCGAGGAATCGTCTACACGTACCCATATATGGTCGTCTTTATAAAACAAGGAATTATTTTCAATCGTGCCATGCGAAGCCAAATCGTTCTTCAAGGACTTCGCAACCTCCGTTTCACCTGTTTCCCTATCCAACAACAACCAAACCACATCCTGCCCATACGGGTCCTCTTGACGGAAGGTATAGAAATTCATCAGCAAGAAACGGCTGGAACAAGCAAAATAGTGAAGAATGGAACGACCCTCCAAATCTTGAGGGGACAGGTTTCGTTTTCCTTTCACCGACAAAGGGATGGCATTCCGCAAATGGAATTTGTGCAACACCTCAAGCGTATCGGCGGTTATCACTGACAACTCATCCCAGTTACGGTCATAGTAATAGGCACGTTTCCCGTCCCAGTTGTACATCACCGGGAAATAATGGAACTTACAGTCTTCCGTCACATGGGTGTCAAGCCGCTTGACCAAGCGGTCCAACGAATCGCACGTCCATACGCCTTCCGGTTGTTCGCCACCCGCATAAATCGGATAAAAATAAGTCATGACGTGCTCATCCAACTTCACCATATCCAGGAAAAACGAACCGACCGGGACAGAATGCACGTACCGCCCGCCGTAATCATACATCTTCAATTTCCGGTCGCCCTTATCGAAAATGCACATCCGCTTATGGTAAGGATCCAGACAGAAAGCACCTATACGCTTTATCTCTTCCGGCCCCTCGCCAAAAGCGTTCAACCTACTGAGCAGGTTGCCCGACCCTCCATCGAAAACGAAAATGCCTTCCCCGCCGCTGTCTTCCATAAACAGCTTATCCCCATCGAAATACAAACGCTCCACTCCTTTAACAGGAAGGCTGTCCGGAAGATGAAGCGTAACCTCTTCCACCGATTCCACAAACCGCGAATAGGCGATTTCCTTTCCTGCCGTCTGCAGATCCACCTCAATCACGTTAGAGGCATCCGGTTCGTGACATGCCGTACACAAACTTAAAAGGCTGAAAGCCCAATAAAACAGTCTTTTCATACTACTTAATATCCGATTAACAACAAAATAATACCTGTTTATAACGCACGGTATACGGAATGCAAAGGTATATAAAAAAACAGTTTTTTTACGCCCGGTAAATAAGAAAGTCAAGACCTCGACTATCTTTGTGGTAAAAACGAGGTCACAGGTTTTTCCTGTCCTCATATGTCCAACGGGCTTGGTGTCCCAATAAAAAAAT